>DASVTG010000618.1:0-8525 GCA_036387695.1 Hymenobacter sp.
CCTAGGGAAAAGGACAAAAAAAAGCCGCTGGCCTTGCGGCCAACGGCGAAAAAACGGGCTTCCTCAATCCCTTCACGCTTCCCCTCGTGCGCCCGTTTTTTTCTTTTTTGCCCTAGCGGGGCCAGTGTGTAAGACCACCGGCCCCGCGTTGTTGGAGGCCATTTCGTCGACTACAACGGCCGGCTCCGGGGCCGGCACCGCGCGCCCACGCAGCCACGCAAAGCCCCCCGGCAGCGCCACCAACTCCGCGGCCTCGGCGAGCGTGAGCTTGGTCAGGTCCACCGTGCGGCCCAAACGCGTCACGTACAGGCGCGTGGAGTGGCTGGTCAGTTCGTAGTGCGCGGCCACCTCGGCCGGCAATTGTTTGGTCGAATCAGCCATGTTAGGCGGCCGTTACCACGCCGGTGAGGGCGTCGATGCTGGAACCATCCTTGAGCACGATGTCGCCCTCGTAGAAGAGGTTGCCGTTCTGGTACGACTCGCCCTTGAACGTGTAGCCGCGGCGGCCGCCCGAGAGCTTGCCGGCGTCGTACTCGCCCAGGATTTCGCAGCCCAGGCCGGCCGTGCCCACTTGCTGCACCACGCCGTCGGCGGTCTGCAGCAGCACGATGCACGTCTCATTCTTCACCGTGGCGTCAAACTCGGCCGCAGCCTTGGTGTTGCCCGGGTTGAAGAATTCGAACGTGGCCTTCTTGCCGCGGCCGTCGCGCTCGCCCACGGGGGCAAACTTGAGCTGGCCCGAGTCGAGCGTGCCGTAGGCCTGGATGAAGCCCTTGTCGGCCAAGAACTCGTGCGAGCCGTCGATGGTCACCGAGTCGCCCACGGCGTTGGTGCCCTTCGTGCCCTTGATTTGCTTGAACCAGCGCTCGGGCGCAATCCAGATGGTGCTCTTCAAGCCCGGCGTGTTGTTTTTGCCCTGAGGACCGGGCAGGTCGGTCAAATCAGCCATGGTGCTGTTCTCCTTTTTAACTATGAAACCATTGCGGAAGCAGCCGGCGGGCTATTTCGACGCTTCTTTTTTGGCCGGCTTGGCTTTCTCCAGCTTGTGCAGCACGCCCGATTCGGCGGCCACCAGCTGCGCGACCAGGTCGGCGTTCTTGCTGAGGTCGGAAGCGGTGTAGGCGGTGCCTTTGTACTTGAACTTGGGCATCGTCACCTTGTACTGCTCCTTGGTGCCGGCTTCGGTGGTGTGGGTCACCACCACGGTCTGGGTGATTTCCTGGCCGGCCAGGGCGTTGCCCAGCTGCTCCTGCAGGTCGCTGATGATTTCAGCCGACTCGGTCTGCTCGCCTTCGAGGTCCTCGATGCGCTTCAGGGCCGCCGCGTACAAAGCCTTCAGCTCGTCGTGCGACAATTCTTTTTCGTCTGCCATGGGGCGGATTTTTTAACTACTAAGTGGAGAATGCGAAAGGGCCGGCACCCGCAGGTGCCGGCCGGCTATTCGATGAATTATTACAGGTCGCGGTCGTTGGTGAACACGATTTCGGGGATGATGAACCCGATGCCCATCCAGAAGTCGGTGAAGAACTTCAGCAAGCGGTCGATGCTCTCCACCTGGATGGCCGACTGGTTGGCCGCCTTCTTGCGCAGCATCACGGCGTTGCCCTTCGGCGTGCACCAGATTTTCTCCGTGTTGCGGTGCGAGGTCAGCGCCTGCAGCGTGATGTTGGTTTTGTTCACCGTCAGGCCTTCGGCGCCGCCGGTGACGTTCTTGCCATACTTGCGCTCCTGGCCGCGCAGGAAGCGGCGGGCCACTTCCGGGGCGCAACCCAGCATCATGGGGATTTCCCAGTAGTCCTTGTGAATATCGTCCACGAACTCCTCCAGCTGGTCGACCAGGTCGGCCGGGTCGGTGGCCAGCGCACCCGTCAGGATGGGCTCGATGCGGCCGGCGGTGATGTGGTCGTTAACGGTCTTCTTCAGGCCGTTCATCGACGTGCCGGCGGCACCGGCAACGCCGGCGGTCGGGGCCACGAAAACACCCCCGAAGATTTCGTTGAACTC
This sequence comes from Hymenobacter sp., assembly GCA_036387695.1. Taxonomy (GTDB): domain Bacteria; phylum Bacteroidota; class Bacteroidia; order Cytophagales; family Hymenobacteraceae; genus Hymenobacter. The sequence continues at coordinate 2,005 of DASVTG010000618.1, forward strand.
GATGTCCTGCTTCACTTGGGGAATCAGGTACACCTCGCAGTACCAGCGCACAAAGGGCCAGGCCTTGCGGTCAATTTCCGGGCCGTCGAGGAAGCCAAGCCAGGTCGCCTCGAGCTCGTCGGGGTACTCCTGGGCATCCACTTTCATCTTGAACTGCTGGATGGCCACCGGCACGAAGTTCACGCCCGCCAGAGGTGTAAACGCCTTCTGGAAAGGCTGCACCACGCGGCTAAACAGCGTCTTGGCCGCGCGCCAGAGCGTGTCGTCGGTGTTCACCGGGGTGAACATGGACTCGGTGTTGGTGACCGAGCGCAGCAACGCGTAGAGGCGCTGCAGGTTCTGGCCGTTGTTCATGTAGTACGCCCCAAACTGGGTTACTACGTCGGCGATTTGTAAAGCCATCGAAGTGGATTTTGAAATAAAAAATCAGGTTGGAATCAGGGCTGCAGCGGGGCTTATTCGCCCAGCATTTTGGCGTGCAGGTCGGCCACGAGCTTCTCGTTGGCCTTAGCGGCGTCGCCGCCTTCTTCGGTCACGTCGGGCTTCTCCTTGGTCGACGTGGTGCTCATCGCACCGGGCTGGTCGCCGTACTCATCGGCTTTGGCCTTGGCGTCGTCGCGCTGCTTCACCAGGGCCTCAATCGAACCCACGCCGGCCGCTTTCAGGGCCTCGGCGGTAGCGGTCACGCTGTTCTGGGCGGTGGTCAGCAAGCCGGCCTGCGCTTCGAAGGCGGTGGCCTGGGCCTCGGTGATGAACCGGGCGCCGGTGATGCCGGCCTCTTCGAGTTCGGTGTTGGCGGCCGCAGCCTGTTCGGCCGTGATGGATTCTTTAGCGACGAGGGCCAGCGATGCGGCGCCCAGCGTCAGCTTTTTGGCAAAAAGCGACATAGAATTAGTGGTTGATTTGGTGGTGTCGGTGGAAGCAGCGGCCTCACCGGCGAACTGCTGGGCCAGGGCGATGGCGTCCTCCAGGGAGCCCATCAGGTCGGCCAGGCCGTAATCGATGTTGAGCTGGCCCACGAAGACCTTGCCGCTGGTGACTTCCTTTTCCCGCTTGGATTCAATTTTGCCCGCGCGGTTGGCGGCCACGGTGCTCAGGAACACCTCGTTGAGCGGGTCCAGGATTTCCTCCTGCAGGGGCTTCATGTCGCCGGCGATGGCGGCTTTGAACGAGGCGTTCTTGTGGGTGCTCTTGGTGGCGTAAGCCGCCACCTGCTTGATGCCCATTTTTTCGAAGAACCCGGTGAAATCCAGGAATTCGGCCATGGTGCCGATGCTGCCGCACATGGCCGTGCGGCCGGCCAGCATGAGGACGTCGCCCCCGCTGGCGCTCCAGTAGCCGGCCGAGCAGGCCTGCTGCAGGTAGCTCACGAACGGCTTCTGGGTGGCGGCGATGGTGCCGGCAAAATCCTCCAGGCCCATGGTCGAGCCGCCCGGCGTGCGGAACACGCCCACGTGGCCAACGATGTTCTCGTGCGCGTCGGCCTTCCGGATGAGGTTACCCAGCGTTTTCGTGCCCAGGCTCCAGTAAGTGTCCTCCGGAAACATCACGCCGGCGATGGTGTGCACGGCGATGGAGTTGGCCGGCACCTCGTCCAGCGTGGTGTAGGGCAGCACGCCCAGGGCCGCGGCGTGCGGCGTGAACGCCGCGTACGTGACCTCCTTGGTCTTGGGCTCGGTCTCGCTTCCCCCGCCCGACTGGCCGTTGAGCAACTGGGCTACCTGGGCGTAAAGCAACTGCAGGCCCTGGCCTTCTAGGAGGAAAGGGGCCTCCAGCATGGAGGAGAGTACCGAGAGGTGATGCATCGATTGGAGCAGATTTCTGTCACAAAGCTGCCAGCACCCGGAACCGATAAAAAGGACACAAAAAGGGGACCCCTATGGGGCAGCCGGTGGGGCGGGGCGCTTGGATTCAGGCCCAGTTGCAGCCGCGGCACAGCCACATTGCCAGAAGCACGAAAGCCAGCTGGGCGGCCCCCTTGAGCCAGGTGGCGAACGTGGACGGCATCAGATGCGGAACTTGTGGAACGGGGCCGCGTCGGCGCGGGCCACCTCCGCCAGCACCATGTTTTTCACCACCTGGGGGTACTGCATGAGCACGCTGAACACCAGGCCCTGCTTGGCGGCGGGCTCGGGCAGCGCCTCAATGGCGGCGTCCCACTCCTCCCCCGTTTTGGTGGGGTCCTGGTCCAGCAGGATTTCGCCGTTGCGCGGGTCGCCGGGGTTGGCCGGGTTGAAGTAGACGGCCGTGGTGTTGTTGGCGCGCAGCGTGACCAGGCGGGGCTGCACGTCGGGGGCCACCACTTCGGGGCCGGTTTCGCCGGCTTCGGTGACGCCGTGCAGGTAGACGCGGAATTGCAGCTCCACCTGGCACTCGCGGCGGCGCACGTGCTGAATGTGGCAGGCCTCGAATTCGGCAATCTGGTGGAACACCGTGGCGCCGTACTGGCGGTCGGCCACGCGCACGCGGTACGCTTCGTGGGTTAAGGGAATCAGCATGGGGTCGAAAAGATTAATTAAAGCCGTGGTAATTGTTGCCGCTGCGGTCTACGATTTGCACGTTGGTGCCGCGCTCGTTGCAGCGCCAGGCGGCCACCAGGCCGGGCGTGGGGCCTTGCACGGAAAAGTCTTTGAGGGCATTGATTTGGGCCGGGCTGCGCACGTGGTCCCAATAGCGTACTTCGCCCATTGGTCCCTGTTGGCCGGTCAGGCACATCGCTTCCGAGGGGTCGGGGTTGCTGGGCAGGTACATACCGTTGGCCAGCGAAGCGTGGGCCTTTTGGGCCTTCAGCACGCCGTCCACGTACAATTTCTGCACGACCGGCGAGCCGCCGAACGTCATGGCAATATGCCGCCACTGGTAGTAGAACGAGCCATCCGGCCCAAACATCAGGCGTCCGCCCTCCTGGGAGCCGCTGTCGTAATAGAAAATCCCGTCATACGGAATGTGGGCGCTGAATCGCGTATACGCGATATTGGCGTTGTGGAACGCCGTGCCGTTCACGCCGGCCACGTACATCCAGAATTCCCAGGTGTACTCGCCCTTGGCAATGACGCCGGCAAAAGCGGGCAGCACAATCAAACTCTGCTGGCTCATGGCCGTCGTCCAGGGAATCGGGGGCGGGGTGGCGCCGGGGCCGGGGGGCGTGCCGGGGCCGGTGCTGCGGCTGCGCAGGGCGTGGTGGTGGGCGGCGGTGGACATTAAACGGCGGTGATTACGACGGTCACGCGCAGGTCGCGCAGGACGTGAAAGGAGGCGTAGCGTTCCACGGCCGGGTCGGTGGTGCTGCCCGCCAGCAGGCGGTAGGGCGGGCTGCTGAGCGAGGCGGGCAGCGTGACGCCGGGGCCGAGCACCACGCCCACGGTCACCCCGGCCCGGCGTTCGCTGGGGGTAATGGCCAGCTCGCCGCTGGTCACGGCGGCGAACTCCGCATTGGAAATGAAATTCACGGTGGCGTCGTCGGGCAGCCGCGCGGTTTCGGCCACGGTGAGCACGTCGCGCACGTTGCCCACGAGGTTGTTGTCAAACGGCAACTGCGTCGGGTCGCCGACGAAGTCGAGGGCATTGCTCACAAAGGCCGTGGTGGCGAGCTGCGGCGAGTTGGTGCCGTTGTCGGCGGTGGGGCCGGTGGGCGTGCCGCTCAGGGCGGGCGAAGCCAGCGACGCTTTCAAACTGAGGGCGCTTACCAGGTACTGAATGATGCTGGCCCACGTGCTGCGCGCTTGCGCCGGCACGCTGACCGAATCGCGCGAGCCGAGCGCGGTTTCGACTTGGATAACAGAGGCGATGGCGTCTTCGGCCGTCAGCCTGGTGTCTTCTAGCTCGACGGCCACTTCGTTGTGCAGGTCGAAAAGCGTGTCGATGTTTTCCGTTGCCGTGGCGGCCTCGTTCTCCACGTCGTCCAACCGAGTCAGCACCGCCGTGTCGTCGTAGTTCGAGGCGGCCCGCAGCGGCGCATAAGGCACGTAGTTCGGGTCGTCGTCCTCGCCGGTGGGCAGCGGGTTGACGTACGTGTCCAAGTCATGGCGCACCTCCAACAGCCGTTTCGCCCCATTCCCGAACACGTAGCTGAAGCGGTCGCCGGCCCGGTAGCTGGGCGTGCGGCCCTCAAAAACGAAGGGAGGAAACGAGTCCACGATTTCCGCCGGCAGGCCGCTCATCCGCACCCACGTGGCCTGGACGGTGGCCACCGTGGCGGGCTCCTCGTCGACCAGCGCGTCGACGGCGCCGGCCGAGTCGCGCTGCAGCTGGAAGGTCACCGGCGGGTACAGGCCGTAAGACGCCGGCGGCACGGCCAGCGCGTCCCCGGAGCTCAGGCCCACGCGGGCCACCGCCTCCATGCCCAGGATGCGGTACTCCGGCGGAATCAGCTCCAGGTTGTCCAGGAACGGCACCGGGTAGGTGGCGCCCTTCACGCGCTTGACGTTGAGCGCGCGCCAGGAGGCGAACACTTGCTTTATCTCGGCAAACGTGGCGCGGAAGTCAGCTTCGTCGGTTTCGCCGAAGCGTTGGTCGGCGAAGCGCTGGTTGACTTTTTCCAGCCAGGAATCAACGGTGAGCGGCGGGGTATCGGGCATAGTGTCCCAAAGGTGCCGCGCCGGAATGCCCGCAAAAAGGACTTCGCGCGGCTTTTACACCCGGGCCTGCAGCCCCAGGTCGGTGCGAAACGGCCCGCCCACCACCAGGTCGTAGCCGGCCGGCACCACCAGGCGCAGCTTGCCCTTGGCGTCGTACACGCGCACGCTGCCGGCGGCCACCGGCGCGTCCACCTCCCCGCCGCCCACGCTCAGGCCCCCGACGTAAAAGGGCGCCAGCGCCGTGGTCAGGCCGGTGAACTGCAGGTCCAGGCCGGCGCGCGTGCCCGGGTGCTGGCCCTGGCCGGAGGCGAGCAGCTGCAGGGGCTCCTCGGGCGTGCCCACCAGGCGGCGCTGCCCGTCGGCTTGCTGCACGAGCAGCACCACGGGGCGGCGCGACATCGTTTCCAGCGCGTCCAGCACGTGGGCCGGCGCCTGGGTGCGCTCGCCCTGCACCTTCACCTGGTAGGTGGTGCCGTGCCGCGAGTCCTTGGCGTTCTCCGTGAACTTGATGCTGTGCTGGGTCACCGGCAGCGGCTGCCAGGAAAAACCCGGCGCCTGCACCAGGTCGCCGGCCACGCGGCCGCCGGCCACGGCAAACGGCGCCAGGCCGTCGGCCCAGTGGTAGTACACGGCCGTGTAGCCCACCAGGGTGCGCAGGGCCGGCTGGCTGAGGTCGAGGGAGGAAGGCGCGGAAGGCAGGGAATCAGGCAACGGACAAAAGTTAAAATTTACCGGACAAATGCAAGAGCAAAACGGACAAATGCGAGAGCGATTTTTTAGGCGGCCGGGCGGGCCGCGGCCGGCATCGGCAGGGGCACGCGCCGCAGTTCCCGCTGCACCTGCTCGTCGGTGCGGCCGGGGCGCAGGGTGGCCACTCGCTTCTTGGTGGCTTTGCGCAGCTGGCTGTTGCGCTGGTAGTGCTTGTAGAGCGTCTCGTACTGGATGTCCTCTTCCCGCAGGCCGCGCTCGCCCATGTAGGACTCGATGGCGTACTTGATTTTGTCGCCGTAGCGCTGGGCCAGGTCCACGTAGCCCACCATCTCCGTCTTCATCACGCTGTCGACCCACTTGTCAAACATCTGGGCGCCCTTGCCCGTGAGCCGCAGGCCCAGCTTCTTGGGCGATATCGCCCCGAAATGCACCGTCCACTTCCCCTTGTATCCCTCCAGCACGTGGTTGCGGCGCGCGTCCCGCATCGGCCGGCGGAGCTGGCTGAAGAGGTAGGTGCCGAACTGGTCGTTTTCGCTCAGATAATATTTATCGCCCAGGTAGAACTGCAAAAACTTAAGAACGTGGGGGCGTACGGGTACTTCGATATGGTCCAAGGATTTAGGTATAAAGATTAATTTGTTATCAAACTTAGAACGGAATTTGCTTCGTGCAAAGGACCGGCCAATTCTGGACGTGTGACGCCGAAAACATGCCGGAATAGTGCATTTTCTATCTAGACAATTGCAGCGTGCCGGTGCCACTGTCGATGGCCTTGAACAAGGTGTGGCCGTCGGCCGTGACGGCGTAGGGCAAAAACACTTCCGCCAGCTGCGCCTGGCCCGCTTCGATGATGGCCAGTTGCGCCTCGCACCAGTCTTTTATGATGCGCCAGGCCACGCGCTGCGCCTGGGCCGGGGTGCACGCGGAGCGCGGCACCTTGCGGTCGCGGGTCATGGCCTTCAGCACTCCTTCCCGATTGCAGGGCAGTGCGAAATAGACCGGGCGCTCCTGCATGGGCACCATAAACGTAAGTGCCGAGGGTTCGCCCTGCTCGTCGTAATCCGTGACGATTTTGCGACACCCGGCCTTTGCCAGGATACCTTGAATTTCGCCTACGGTTTTGCTCGGGGCTATTTTGGTGGTGTAGTTGAGGATGGCCATGGGGAATGCATTCAGGGGTAAAAGGCGAAACGGGCCGTGGCGGCCGCGCCGGGGTATTTATTGCTGTAAGCC
>DASVTG010000619.1:0-5207 GCA_036387695.1 Hymenobacter sp.
AGCTTCTCGAAGCTCATTTGCAAGTTGCGCAGGGCGCGGCGCACGATGTCGATGTGCGAGCAGGGCTCGAAGAAAATCGGGTTCGAGGTGATGTTGAGCTGGCTCACGTAGTGCTCGATGTCGGTGCGCGAGAGCACAAGGCCGCGGTTGTAGCAGTTGATGTAAAACGGCTCGGAGCCCGGCAATTCGGGGCGAAAAGTGAGCACAAACAAGTTGGGCAGATTCACTCCAAACACCGGCAAATTGAGGCGCTGGGCCACCAGCAGGTAAATCACGCACAGCGTGAGCGGGTTGCCGCGCTTGGTTTCAATCACGCGCTGCAGCATGGAGTTGGCCGGCGAGTGAAAGTGCTGGGTGTTGGCCGCGAACTTGTGCATTCGGAACATGATGTAGTTCAGGGTTTGCACTTGGTCGGCGGGATGCATTTCGGGCCGCAGGGCCGTCCAGGCCTCAAACCGCAGCTGCTCGATGGCGCGGTTCAGGGCCTGAAAGTCGGCGTCGGGGTACTGGTAGGTGTTGAGCAGCCACATGCCTTCCAGCAGGTCGGTCCCGCCGGCGTCTCGCCACACTTTTAAGCGCTGCTGCAAGCCTTCAAACTGCAGATGGTGAATCAAATCCTCCAAGCGCTGCTGCTGCTGGCCGTCGAGGGTTTCCTCCCACGACTCTTCCAGAAAAGGAATGATGCTTTCGCCCAGGTTTTGAATTTTGTCCTGAATCTCGGGCGCAACTTCCGGGTCGTCGAGGAGCGAGATGAGGGCTTTAATTTCTTTGTTGGTCATCAGAACGAGAAGCTCGGAGGGGCAAAATTAACGTTTGAATGCGGTTGCCTAACCTTTTCGAGCGGTAATTTTCAACACGTCCGCTATCGAAACAAGTTCGTCCGGGCCAGTTCCAGCAGTTCGCTGCCCCGGCCGTTCATCAGCGCTTTCGCGGCGTAGATGCTGAAGCCGGCCGCCTGGCTGGGCGCCACGCTCGGCGGCATGCTCAGCTCCTGGCGCTTCACCACGGCGTCGACTAGCGCCGGGCCGTCGTGGGCCAGGGCTTCGCGCAGCACGCTTTCAAGGTCGCTGGGGCCCTGCACCCGGAAGCCCCGCAGCCCCGCCGCCTGGGCCACGGCCCCAAAATCGGGATTGTCCAGCTCGGTCCCGTATTCCAGAATGCCGGCGGCTTTCATCTCCAATTCCACAAATCCCAAGGCAGAGTTGTTGAACACAATGATTTTGACCGGCACCTTGTGCTGCCGGATGGTGAGCAGCTCGCTCAGGAGCATGGCCACGCCGCCGTCGCCGCACAGGGCCACCACTTGCCGGCCGGGCTGGGCCAGGGCCGCTCCGTAGGCCTGCGACACGGCGTTGGCCATGCTGCCGTGCACGAAGGAGCCAATGAGACGGCGCTTGCCGTTCATGGTGAGGTAGCGGGCCGCCCAAATGGTGGGCGTGCCCACGTCGCAGGTAAAAATGGCGTCCTCGCTGGCCAGCTCGTCGATGAGGCGCGCTACGTGCTGGGGGTGCAGGCTGGTGTCGCCCGCCTCGCCGGTGGCCAGCTCGGCCAGCTCGGCTTCGTCGTCGCGGTGGCGTTCCTGGGCCGTTTCCAGGTGCGAGGAGTCGTTGCGGGGCGAGAGCAGGGGCAGCAGCGCACGCAGCGTTTCGGCCACGTCTCCCACCAGGCCAATGTCAACGCGGGTGCGGCGGCCAATGTGGTCGGGGCGGGTATCTACTTGCACAATGCGGGCGTCGTCGGGGTAGAACTGGCGGTACGGAAAGTCCGTGCCCAGCATCAGCACGGCGTCGGCGTCGAGCAGCGCGTGGTAGCCGGCGGGCATGCCCAGCAAGCCGGTCAGGCCCACGTCGTAGGGATTGTTGGGCTGCACGTATTCTTTGCCGCGCAACGCGTGCACGATGGGCGCGTGCAGGGCCGCGGCCGTTTGCAGCAGCTCGGCGTGGGCTTCGGCGCAGCCAATGCCCGCCAGAATGGTCACCTTCTCGCCCGCGTTCAGCAACTCGGCCGCCTGCCGAATGTCGGCTTCCGACGGGTGCACGGTGCTGCGGCGCCCCAGGATGGGCAGCCGAACCTCGGGGGCGTCGGTTTTGAGGTGACCCACATCGCCGGGGATTATCACCACGGCCACACCGCGCAGCCCCAGGGCCGCCGTCACGGCCCGCTCAATGGTCCGCACGGCCTGTTCGGGCACCGAAATCATCTCACAGAAATGGCTGCATTCCTGAAAAATGCGCTCGGGGTGGGTTTCCTGAAAGTAGCCCGTTCCAATTTCTGCGTTCGGAATTTGGGCGGCCAGGGCCAGCACCGGCACCCGGCTGCGGTGGCAGTCGAACAAGCCGTTGAGGAGGTGCGTGTTGCCGGGCCCGCAGGAGCCGGCGCACACCGCCAAGTCGCCCGTAACGTAGGCGTCGGCGCCAGCCGCAAAGGCCCCGCCTTCCTCGTGGCGCACGCCGATGAACTCGATGCCCTCGCGCGTGCGGATGGTGTTGGTGATGTCGTTCAGGGAGTCGCCCACTACGCCAAATACGCGCTTAACGCCAGCGGCTTGCAGGGTGTCGACAATGATTTCGGCAACGGATTTGTGAGCCATAACTTTCGGGGTAAGGTTATGGGCTTTACGCAAAAAGAAGCGGCCCGGCAGTTTTGGCCGGGCCTTTTTTGGAAGCGTTTGAAGCCTCTAATCCCTTGGCGGTAGTGGCTCTGCGCCTTGCGCTGCTTCACACTGGCGCTTGTGCTAACGCTGCGTGCAGGGGCCGGCTCAGCTAGTCCTGCTGCGAGGGCAACGCCTCCGACGGCTTGTCTGACTTGTGGGGCGTGAGCCGGTATATCACCGTCAGCACCACGTTGTTCTTGTCAAGGGTGCTGCCGGGCACGTACTTTCCGCTCGCGGCCGAGGGCTGCGTGTAGTTGGCCTGCCCCACCCACCCGGCTTGCACCGACAGGTGATTATTGGCCTGATACCCCAGCCCTCCATAAATGCGGTTGCGCTCGAATACCGGGCCTTTGGGATTGAGAAATATCTCGTCGTAAGCGGACAAGAAAAAGGTGCCGGCCTTGATGGTTTTGTGGTTCAGCGGCAGAAAAGCATTCAGCCGGTAGCGCAGCCGCTGGCGAAACTCGGTGCTGTCGTCCCGAAACGTGAACCAGCGCTGCTCCACCCGGTAGCGATGTTCAATTTTGAGGCGGCTGGATTGGTGCGCGAACACCAGTTGCTGCCACAAGCGCTTTTCAACGCTCAGCGGGCCCGCCGATAACTCCTGGTAATCCGAGGTGCTATAACGCCCGCCAGCCAGCATTACCGTAAAATCGGGGGTGATGCTGTAGCTGACGCCCCCTTTCAGCTCGTTGTAGAAAAACTGCCGAAACAGCCGTTGGGAACGGGCCTGCACTTCGGCGTAACCGCCCCACTTGTGCTCGGGACTGCCCGGCAGCACCACCGTCGCAATGGTCCAGGTGCCCCAGGGCTCGGTGGCCGCAATGGGCACCTGGGCCCGCAACGGGGCAGCCAAGCACAGCAGCAACACAGGAAGCAGCAGCGCCGAAATGACGTTTTTCATGAACACACCCACCCAATAGCATCAAGTAAAAGAAAAGGCTCTGTACGCAAAATTACCGCAATGGGAAGGCCGGTTGGTGCGCGAACCTGAGATTCGCCCGCCAACCGGCCTTGCTGTGATTGTAAGTAGAGTCAAAAGCTATGGTGCCAACGACCGTGGGTGCAGTCGCTTTTGAGAAAAAGATGCAGGTAGCACCGCTTTTGGTGGGGTAAGAAAAATAGCCGCCAATATCCGCTCTGTTCTTGTGGTGCTCCAGAAAAACATCAGTGCCGTACCATGAAGCCATTTCTGACCGGTATAGCCTTTTACCCTCTGCAACTATTGGCTGCGTGAGCTTATCAGTTTTGCTCTGCCCGAAGGTTGAGGAAGAAAGGCTCAGAAGAAGGATAATGGTGTACAGTTTTTTCATATAAGCCATGTGTTAACATGTTTGCTTTCTAAGCATTCAAAACTCCCGGGAGGCTAGCAGGCCGGGCATCAAGGTGGAGGCGGTGGTGGTTTTGCCCGCGCCGTTGCAGCCGGCCAAGAAGTAGAAGGTTTTCATTAACGGATTGAGTCAGTAAGTTGAATCACGGTTTAGCCGACTTCTTCCATTCTTTAAATCCGATTACATCTTTCCTTACTTCCTTCCACCAAGCCTTAGCATAGTTGCGTTGTAGATATTTGAATACGCGGGCATTATATGCAATCATGCATTCCCTAGACGGCGCAGAACATCCTTCGTCAAAGTATCGAACCCCAAACTTTTGCTCAAAGGCATTATCAGCAGTGTAAACAGCAGGGCTTATGCCACTTTGCAAAAGCAAAATTGGAGCACCTTTCGCCAAATCATCTTCTGCTAATCGACTCCCTTGTGTTGCGCAATCAACACTTGGAACGAAAAGCAGTTGAGTAAGGGCAGGAATGCTCGTTTGAGCGTCAATTGCTCTGGACTCTTGACCAAACGCCACCAGAGGTAGAAACCAAAGAAAAATCGAATGCAAGTGTTTCATGGTATCAGGGGTTCACCTCACACCTGAATAACCCTTTGCTCTTTCGGAGTTGCACTCCGAAAGCCGCCCGGCTGCGGAGTGTTACTCCGCGGCGCCTGAACAGCCGCCACCCGCGGGGAGTGCAACTCCCCGCCAAGCAGCTTTCGGAGTGCAACTCCGAAAGAGCCCAGGGTATCTGGTAGGATGGTTTCTCTAAGTTACGGCCGGCACGATAGCATTCTTGAACTCGCGGTCGCACCGTTACAGCCAGCCAAATGGTAGAGGGTTTTAACAGGAAACGCAGCGATAAAGCTTATTCCATAACGCGCCTGTAGTCCGCCGGATACCAATCTTTGAACCAACGTAGCATGTCCACCACATTCACCGCAATTGCCTCATCTGCAAACCACTTAAATTCTTTCGGAATCCAAGCAAACAATAGAATTCCGTTATCTCCCTCGACTTTGTAAAACCAAGTATCTATTGGAGGCATATCGTAGACATCGACCAACCCTTCTGATACTGACTCGGACGCTCCATCAACAATAGTATTGTCTATTTCGACTGCTAAGATTTCTCCATCATACTTTGCAACACGTACAAAACGCAAGGCTTCTTTGACTTTAAGCTGTTCTTCAAACAAGTTTAAAAACAGCTTAGGATAATCAGCAAGAGGGTT
>DASVTG010000620.1:0-6006 GCA_036387695.1 Hymenobacter sp.
TTCAATAGGAAGCAGCGCCGTTGATAACCAGTAAGAACCGTCATGCTGAGCGCAGCCGAAGCATCTCTACCGCGCAACTAATCAATTTTAGTATGGCGGTAGAGATGCTTCGGCTGCGCTCAGCATGACCGTTTGTTGTTGGAGGTCTGTTTTGCATCGAGTTCTGCTATCAGCAACGTTTAGTTCTATAGCCTAATCAAGTATGATTTAAAGCGGTTGATTGGGTTTATCTTTCGCCCTAGCGGGGCAAGGCAATGGTGCCGGGGCTTCTGCTTTTGCGAGGATACTATGCTGAAACGCTACCCTGTGCTGCTAGCCGCGGGCCTGCTGGCTGTTGCTTCCGCCAGCGCCCAAACGACGCCCGCCGAAACCAAGCCCTTATTGGGATTCGAGCCCGCCACGGCCGCCGCCCAATACCAGCTCGAAGCCAAATTCGACGCCCAACTCAAAACCGACAACCTGCGCGACTGGATGAAGCGCATGGCCGCCCACCCCCACCACGTGGGCTCGCCCTACGACAAGGACAACGCCGAATTCATGGCGGGCCTGTTCAAGAGCTGGGGCTACGATACGCGCATCGACGTGTCGTACGTGCTATTTCCGACGCCCAAGCTGCGGGTGCTGGAGATGGTAGCGCCCACCCAATTCAAAGCCGGCCTCACGGAAAAGCCCCTGGCCGAAGACGCCACCTCTGGCCAAACCGCCGAGCAGCTGCCCACCTACAACTGCTTCTCGAAAGACGGCGACGTGACGGCCGAGCTGGTGTTTGTGAACTACGGCGTGCCGCGTGACTATGAGGAGCTGGAGCGCCGCGGCATCAGCGTGAAGGGCAAAATCGTCATTGCCAAATACGGCGGCTCCTGGCGCGGCATTAAGCCCAAAGTGGCCGCGGAAAAAGGCGCCATCGGCTGCCTGATTTACTCCGACCCCAAAGACGACGGCTACGGCCAGGGCGACGTGTACCCCAAGGGCGCTTTCAAACCCGAAACCGGGGCCCAGCGCGGCTCCGTGCTCGACATGCCCACCTACCCCGGCGACCCGCTCACGCCCGGCTACGGCTCGACTAAAAACGCCAAGCGCCTCGACTACAAAAAGGCGCCCACGCTCACCCAAATTCCCGTGCTGCCCATCTCCTACGGCGACGCGCAGCCGCTGTTGGCAGCACTGGCCGGGCCAATGGCGCCCGATGCCTGGCGCGGCGGGCTGCCCATTCCCTACCATATCGGGCCGGGGCCGGCCAAGGTGCACTTGCAGCTCGCGTTCAACTGGAAAACCGAGCCGGTGTACAACGTCATCGCCACCATGAAAGGCAGCCAGTACCCCGACCAGTGGGTGATGCGCGGCAACCACCACGACGCCTGGGTGAACGGCGCCAGCGACCCGCTCTCCGGCATGGTGGCCGAGCTGGCCGAAGCCCAGGCCATTAGCGAGCTGTACAAAACCGGTTGGCGGCCCAAGCGGACCATCATGTTCTGCGCCTGGGACGGCGAGGAGCCCGGCCTGCTGGGCTCCACCGAATGGGCCGAAACCAACGCCAAGCAGCTGCAAAAGAACGTGGTGGCCTACCTGAATACCGACAACAGCGAGCGCGGCTTTCTCTTCGCGGCTGGCTCGCACACCTTGGAAAAGTTTTTCAACCAAGTGGGCCGTGACGTGATGGACCCCGAGAAAAACATGTCGCTGAATGACAGGCGCCGCGGCTATGACTTGGTGAACGGCAGCCCCGACGCCCAAAAGGACGCTCGCGACCGCGCCGACCTGCGCATTGCCGCGCTGGGCGCCGGCTCGGACTATTCGCCTTACATCCAGCACTTGGGCATTCCGTCGATGAACGTGGGCTTTGGGGGCGAGGGCGAAGGCGGCGAATACCACTCCATTTACGACTCGTTCGACCATTTCACCCGCTTCAAGGACCCCAACTTTGCCTATTGCAAGGTGCTGGCCCAAACCATGGGCCGCGCCACCCTGCGCCTAGCCGATGCCGACGTGCTGCCCTTCGAGTTCCAGAACTTCTCCAACACCGTAGCCAAGTACGGCACCGAGGTGAAGCAACTGACCGACAACATGCGCGCCGAAACCGACAAGCAAACCAAGCTCCTGACTGAGAAGCGCTACGAAGCCGTGGCCGACCCCACCGAAACCCTGCTCCCGCCCAAAGCCCGCGAGGCCGTGCCCTACCTCAACTTCTCGCCGCTCGACAACGCCCTGCTCAAGCTCGAGCAGAGCGCCAACGCCTACGCCCAGGCCCGCAAAGCCAACACCACGCTTTCCAACGACCGCAAAAAAGAACTCGACCAATTGCTCTACCAGGCCGAGCAGCAACTCCTGAGCGCCGAGGGCCTGCCCCGCCGCCCCTGGTACCGCCACCAGATTTACGCCCCCGGCTTCTACACCGGCTACGGCGTGAAGACCCTGCCCGGCATCCGCGAAGCCGTGGAAGAGCGGAAGTGGGCCGAGGCCGACGAGCAGATTAAACGCACCGCCGCCGCGGTGGAGCGGTTTTCGGCCCAGGTGAACCGGGCCGCGGCGGTGGCCGCGCCGGCACCGGCGCAGTAGTATTGGTGGTTTCTGAGCAGCAAAATCCCCATGAGTGTACCCGTCTCCTCTGCTTTGCTAGCGTTGCCAGCTGCGTGGCTGCTCGCATTTTCGGCGCAGCCGGTGGCTGCCCAAACGCCGGAAGACAAGCTGCAAGCCAAAGCGCGGGCCATGCACGAGCGGGCCTTCACCGTTGATTCGCACGAGGACACGCCGAGCCAAAGCTTGCTCACCCCAGGCTTCAACTTCGCCGCCGACCACACTGGCAAGGACGCCGGCCAGGTGGACTTGCCCAAAATGCAGCGCGGCGGCCTGGATGCCGCGTTTTGGGTGGTGTACGTGGGGCAGGGGCCACGCACGCCAGCGGGCTACGCCGCCGTCCGGCAAGAGGCGCAGGCGCAGTTCGAGGCCATAACTGCCACCGTCAAAAAGCACCCTGCCGAACTCGCTCTGGTCACCACCCCGGCCGAGGCGCTGCGCGCCCGCAAAGCGGGCCGGCGGGCCATTTTCGTGGGCATTGAAAACGGCTACACCATTGGCCAAGACCTGGGCTTGCTTCAAACCTATTACAACCAGGGCGCCCGCTACATTACGCTGTGCCACTCGTCCAACAACGACTTGTGCGACTCGTCCACTGACCCCAATGGACCCGAGCACCAGGGGCTGAGCCCGTTGGGCCGGCAGGCGGTGCAGCAGATGAACCGGCTCGGCATCATGGTGGACGTGTCGCACACCTCGGACTCCACTTTCTACGACGTGCTGCGACTGTCCCCGGTGCCGGTGATTGCCTCGCACTCGGCCAGCCGGGCGCTGGCCGACATGCCCCGCAACCTGACCGATGACATGGTGCGCGACCTGGCCCGCAAGGGCGGCGTGGTGCAGCTTAACCTGTTCAGTCCCTACGTGAAAACGCAGGGGAAATCGGCGGAGCGGCAGGCCGCCGAGCAGGCGTTTTTTGCCAAGTATCGCATCAAGACTTTCTTGAACGTGTACGCGTTGCTGCCCACTGAAAAGCAGGCGGCCCTGGCCGAATACGCCTTGTTGGAACAGCAATACCCCGTCCCGCTGGCCACCGTGCAGGACGCCGCCAACCAAATCGACCACTTGGTGCAAGTAGCCGGCATCGACCACGTGGGCATTGGTTCCGACTTCGACGGCGGCACCGTTCTCGACGGGCTGGCCAACGTGGGGGACTTTCCTACCTTAACCCTTGAGCTGGTGCGCCGGGGCTACTCGGCCCGCGACATCAACAAAATCTGGAGCGGCAACCTGTCTCGGGTGATGCGCGCCGTGGAGCACGGCAAAGGCAAGTCCTAACGTTGCCCCGTTGAAGCGCTCAGTGTTGGTTTACGCAAGCCGCCAGCATCGTTTTTAGCTACTGAAAAACCTTGATTCCCATGAAGAACATCATCCTTGGCCTGCTGTGTAGCCTGGCCGCCAATTCGGCCCAGGCCCAGCAAGGCAGCGAGCCAGTGAAAGTGACTGACTTGCTAAAAATCAAGCAGGTTGGCAACATCACCTTGACGCGCGACGGCCGCAAAGCCGCTTTCACCGTGTTGAGCGTGGAGCCCGATGACAAGAACAAGAGCGACTTCAAAAACGTGAGCCAGCTCTACGAAATCGGCACCGGGGCAGGAGCGAAACCGCGCCAACTCACGGCTGCCAAAGAAGGCGCCTCGCAGCCCGCCTGGAGCCCTAACGGCCGCGAGCTGGCCTTTGTGCGGACGGTGGACGACAAGCCGCAGGTGTTTGTGATGGCCGCCGACGGCGGCGAGGCCCGGCAGCTGACCCGCTACAAGTACGGCGCCGGCGCGCCCAAATGGTCGCCCGATGGGCAGCAGGTGCTCTTTTCGGCCGGCGTTCCGTTGCGCGAGCTGCTGAAAGACTCGCTGCTGAACGCCGCCAAAAGCCTGCCCCGCTGGCCGTTTGAGAAGCCCGGTTTCGGCAAAAACGACCAGCTCGTGGCTTCCTCGGCCAAGCCGAATGCCGACGGCAGCCTCGCCGAAATCCGGGCCTACCTGGACAAAAACGAACTCGACAAAAAGGCCAAGGTGCTCACCAAACTCAACTTTCAGGACGAGCGCGAGGTGTCGGCCGAGCAAACGTTCTCGCAATTCTTCTTGGTTAATGCCCGCATGCCGGAGGCCAAGCCGGTGCCGGTAACCAACGGTTTCTACCGCTTCAACCAGGCCGATTTCACGCCCGACGGCAAGCACTTGCTGCTCTCGGCCGACATCGATTCGCTGCAAAACCCTGACCGGTCGCTGGAAAACGAAATCTACCTGGCCGACCGCGACGGCCGGCGCCCACGCCTGCTGCTGGGGAAAGAAAACATGGGCTACACCAACCCCACCATCTCGCCTTCCGGCAAGTGGCTGGCCTTCCAGATGTCGCCAACCATGGGTGTCGACGTGCCCGTGCTCGCCGTGATGCCGCTCAACGGCACGGAAAAGGACATCATCACCATTCCCTTCGACCGCAGCAAGGGCAACCTGACGTGGAGCGACGACGACAGATACGTCTACTTCACGGCCCAAAGCAACGGCGGCGCGCCGCTCTACCGGGCCAACATCAAAACGCGGAAAGTGGAAAAGCTCACGGCCGCCGATACCGGCATTACGAGCTTCGACCTCGCCAAGAACAAGGTCGTGTATGCCCAAACCGGCATCTCGAATCCTTCGGATTTATTCGTGGCCGATGCCGACTTGAAGAAAGCGCAGCACGCCGACAATTTCAACGATTGGGTGAAAACGCGGCGCCTGTCGCTGCCCGAAAAGCACAGCTTTGTGAACGGCAAGGGCCTGACGGTGGAATATTGGGTGATGAAGCCCGCGGCCTACCAGGCCGGCCGCAAGTACCCGGTGGTGCTCGAAATCCACGGCGGGCCGACGGCCATGTGGGGCCCGGGCGAGGCCAGCATGTGGCACGAGTTCCAGTACTTCGCCGCCCAGGGCTACGGCGTGGTCTATAGCAACCCGCGTGGCTCCGGCGGCTACGGCCAGGACTTTCTGCGCGCCAACATCCAGGACTGGGGCGCGGGCCCGAGCAGTGACGTGCTCACCGCCCTCGACAAAACCGTGGCCGAAGGCTGGGCCGACCCCGCCAAGCTCACCGTCACGGGCGGCTCCTACGCCGGCTACCTCGTGGCCTGGATTATCAGCCATGACCAACGCTTCAAGGCGGCCTGCTCGCAGCGCGGCGTGTACGACCTGGCCACTTTTTTTGGTGAGGGCAACGCCTGGCGCCTCGTGCCCAACTACTTCGGCGGCTACCCCTGGGAGCCCGCGGTGAAGGCCGTGCTCACCCGCGAGTCGCCCATCAGCTACGTCGATAAAATCACCACCCCCTACATTCTGTTTCACGGCGAAAACGACCGGCGCACCGGCTTTGTGCAAAGCGAAATGATGTACCGCAGCCTCAAGGTGCTGGGCCGGCCGGTGGAGTACGTGCGCCACCCCGGCGGCACCCACG
>DASVTG010000621.1:0-3604 GCA_036387695.1 Hymenobacter sp.
TTTTTTAACCTGCTTTGTCATGCGTAAATGCCCTTTGCCTGCCCACGACCACTACGACGTGGTGGTGGGGGCCAGCAACGCGGGCCTGAGCGCGGCCCTGGTGTTGGGCCGGGCCCGTCGGCGGGCCCGCCCCGCAACGCTCCTTCGTTTCAGGTGCACAGCTTTTTTACCCGCGACGGAACCGCCCCCCAGGAAGTGCTGCGCATCGGGCGCGAGCAGCTGCGGCCCTACGCCGTGGAAATCTGCGCCGTCGAAGCCCAGCGGGCGCACGCGACGGATGACGGCTTCGGGCTGACCCTGGCCCAAGGCGCGGTGCGGGCCGCCGCGCTGGTGCTGGCCACCGGCGTGGCCGACGAACTGCCGACCGTGCCCGGCCTGACCGAGCGGTGGGGACGGGGCGTGTACCACTGCCCCTACTGCCACGGCTGGGAAAACCGCCACCACCACGTGGCGGTGTACGGCCGCGGCGAAGCCGGCTACCAGCAAGCCGTGCTCCTGCACCAGTGGAGCCCCCAGCTAACGCTGTGCACCGATGGCCCAGCGGGCCTGGCTCCGGCCCAGCGCGCCCACTTGGCCCAGCTGGGCGTGAGCGTGGAAGAAACGCCCGTGGCCGCGCTCGACAGCACGCCAAATGCCTGCACGCCCTGGTGTTGGCCGATGGTCGCCGGCTCCCGCTGGATGCCCTGTTTGTGCGCCCCGTGCAGCGGCAACGCAGCGATTTGGCGGCTCAGTTGGGCTGCGCCTTTGCCCCGGACGGGGTGTACGCGCAGGCCAGCGAAGCGGGCCTGACCAGCGTGCCCAACGTGTACGCCGTGGGCGACATGACCGGGCCGTTGCAGCAGGCCATACTCGCGGCGGCCAGCGGCACGCGCGCCGCCGCGGCCCTCAACAACCACCTGATTCTGCGGAGCTGCGTGGCCGCTTAGTTCCCCATTTTACTTACCCTTTTTAACCTATGCATACATTTCTTCGCTTTCCGGCCACGTGCCTGTTCATTGGCCTGGCCGCGGCTTCTCTGGCCACAAGCTGCCAATCAAGCCCGGATAAATCCGTTGGCGGGGGCGCCAGCGCGCCGGCGGGGAGCACGGCCCACGCACAGCTCGGAGCCGACCACCAAAGCATGGAGGTCCACCACCGCCTTCTGGAAGCCGCTGATTCGATGATGGAGGCCGAACACCACGCGGCGCAAGCGGCCGCCAAGGCCGTTGGCATCGACCAGCTGCCGGAGTACCGCGCCTTGGAAAAGCGGCACGAGTCCGCCCTGGCTCGCCATCGGGAAGTGGTGGTGCGGCACACCGGCGTGCTGGTGCGCCACGCCGACCTGGAAAAAAACCACGCAACGGGCCGGCTCGACGATGCGCAGATGCGCATGGACCACGCCGCCATGAAAGCCGAGGACGAGCAGCTGCAACAGGAGCATCAGCAGCTGGTGGAAGACCACCGGGAAATGGGCCTCGAACACGCCGGACTGCTGCGAAAGACCCAGCCCCGCCCCGCCGGTTCACGCTGACGAGAACGGGAATACTCCGGCCCGGCGGTTGGCATCGAAGCCAAAGAAAGGCCCGTGAATACGGTGAAAGAGTTGACATCGAAGGCCTACACCAACGGCATACGCCGGTGGACGAAGCGTTGTTTGAGCCACAGAAACGGCACCCCGAGGCCCACGATAAACCCCCAGTCGGCGCCGAACCGTTCGAGTCCTTCCAGCGCCAGGTCGAAGCGGCTCACGGCCAGGCCCGCACCGATGAGGGCCGCGGCCGGCACGAACGCCATGGCAATGAGCGGCCCGGCCTGAAAGCTGCGCCGGAAAGCGGCCAGAATCACCACCCCGGCCAGGGCCCCGGCCGCGGCAAGCAGCAGCTCCATGAGCTTCGGGTGGGCCAAGTGCTGCACTTCGCCGTTGGCCGCCAACGCCGCGGCGCTGGTTTCGCCCGCCCCGACCAGCGCCCCCATCGTGGCCGCGGCCGCGGCCACCAGCACGGCGTAGCCGGCCAACGCCGACGCCACGCCACGCCGCACCAGCGACCAATGCCGGAGCACCAAGCCTAGGGGCACCTTGGTCATGGGGTCGAAGCCCGGGGCGATGATGGCCGAGGCCACAAAAGCCACGGCCTGCGGCACCGGCTCCGAAACCAACCCGATGGCGGCCACAACGCCGCCCAGCCCCATCAGCAGCAGGTAGTTGGCCGTGATGCGCCCTTGGTGGCGCAAGCCGCTTTCCATCTCTTCCCAGATGGCCTCGTCCCGGTCGTCGTCCACGGCTTCGTGGGCCGCCGGGGCAATGAAACTGGCCGCCTCGCTCGTGACCACGCTCAGGGCCAGCGGGTCGGCCACGGCGGCCCGGGCCAGGCGCAAAACCTCGTCGGCCCCGCGATTGAGCACGTGCACGGTGAGCACGTCGCCGACGGGCTTGCGCGAGGCCCCGCGCAGCACGCTTAGCGCCACAACGGCTTCCAAATCGGTTAGTTGTGCACTCAGCGCGTCGGTTACGGACGGCGGCACGGTCAGTTCTAGGGTTCGGTGCATGGGCAAAGCAGCAAGGGCAAGCGGGAGCTGCCAGTAGGCTTACGACTGCAGCGGGCCGGCGTTGGCTCCGCACTCAACCGGCTACGCTTCCAAGCGAACCGCAGTCTTCCCGGTGCACGTTAGCCAAACGTTCGTTTTTCTAACCCGGCTTGCTTGTAAAGTTTCCCTTCGAATGGTTTGTGCCTTGGTCCAACCCCTTGACCCGAGCTCGACCATAACGCAAGGGGCTTGCCTTGCGTTAGCAAGTCCTTTAAGCCATGCGTCCAATAAATGTGGTACTGGCAGTGGCGGGGGGGTACCTGCTGCTGCGTGCCTTTCGGTTACTGCATTTCCCTGGCGGCCAACGTGGCCTGCTTGCTGCTTCCGCAACCTCAATCCTTTCTCCCATGACCGATTCCACCTCTTCCGACAACCAACCCGCCGACGACTCCGCATCCAATCATTCTGCTGCTGAGGCCGTGGCTGGTTCAACGCCCGCCCCCAAGCCCAGCGAAGCCAACCCCTTGAAGCGGTACCAAGACCTGGTGAATTCGCCCGAAACCCCGGACGGCCACAAGGTAGTCGCGGCCGTGGCCGCAGCCAGCACCGTGACCGTAGCGGCCGTGGCCAATTGGTTGATGAAAGCCACGAAAAAAACCGACGCCCCCGCCTCAAAGGAATAGTACTTCGGGCTGCGCGGCGTTCCCGTCCCGCTCGTTTGGAAGCCCCCCCGGACTATTATCGAAAAATCCGGGCACGAAAAAAGGGTAGCCGCAACTTGCGGCTACCCTTTTTTCGTGTGAACCAGGGTTATTAGCGGCTGGTGCGGGTGGTGTCGTCCAGGTCGCTGTCGCTCGTGCGGGTCTGGGTGGCGCCGAGCTGCTCGACTTGCACGTCGGTGCTGCGCACGGTGTCGCGCACGACCTGGTCGCGCTCGGTCACTTCCTTGCCGATGCTTACCTCGCCCACCACGCGGGCCTCTTTGGCCACCACGGCGCGCTCGGCCGATTCGGTCACGCTGATGTCGCCTTCTTTGAACGCGTTGAAGTCGGCTTCCGTGGCCGGGCGGTTCACGTCGCGGCGCTGGACGTTGACGTGC
>DASVTG010000622.1:0-3714 GCA_036387695.1 Hymenobacter sp.
AGCAGGGTTTACCAATAAATGGTGTAGAGCGTAGTCAGAATAACCATGATGGACATGGCCCCAATGGCAAAGCCGCGGGTGGTTTTGAACATGCCGCGGTCTACTTCCAGGCCGTTGGTTTTCACGCCGCGGCTGGTTTCAAACAAGCTAATAAGCACCATCACGAAGATGCAGATGACGAACACGAAGCCCATCCGGTCGAGGAAGGGGATTTCGTAGACGCCCGCCGCGTTCGGCACCGCGAAACCCAGCGGCGCCAGGAACGAGAGGTCCATTACGGTAGGCAGGAACTTGAACCCAACCGACAGCAGGAAGCCGCCGATGGTGGCAAACAAGGCCGCGTTTGAAGTCGTTTTTTTCCAGAAGAAGCCCAGGATGAACATGGCAAAAATGCCCGGCGACACGAAGCCCGTGTACTCCTGAATGTACTGGAAGCCGCCCTTCTTGTCGATGCCCAGGTGCGGCGCGATGAGCACGCCGAGTATCATGGACACGATGACGGTGATTTTGCCCACGGCCACCAGCTTTTTCTCCGACGCCTCGGGGTTCAGCACCTTCTTGTACACGTCGAGCGTGAAGATGGTGGCAATGCTGTTGGCTTTGCCGGCCAGCGAGGCCACCACCGCGGCCGTGAGGGCGGCAAAGGACAGGCCCTTGAGGCCCACGGGCAGGATGTTGAGCAGCACGGGGTAGGCGCGGTCGGGGTTCAAGTCGGCACCCGCGCCAAACTCGGCGGCCCCAAACACGTCCTGTTTGTAGAGAACGTAGGCGGCAATGCCGGGCAGCACCACAATCACGGGCATGAGCAGCTTAAGGAAAGCCGCAAACAAAATGCCGGAGCGGGCCGTGGGCAGGTCCGCCCCCAGCGCCCGCTGCGTGATGTACTGGTTGCAGCCCCAGTAGTTCAGGTTCACAATCCACATGCCGCCGAGCAGCACGGTCAGGCCGGGCAAGTCGATAAAGTTGGGGTTGTCGCGCTTGAAAATCATTTGGAAGTGGTCGCCGGCGTTCTGGGTCATCAGGTTGAAGCCACTAATTACGCCCGACGAGCCGTAGTGCTCGGCCACGAGGTCCAGGGCCAGGTAGGTGGTGGCCAGGCCGCCCAAAATCAGGAAGAACACCTGTATAACGTCCGTAAAGCCAATCACCTTCATGCCGCCCAGCGTGATGATGACGGCAAACCCGGCCAGCGCGTACAGGCAGAAATCCAGGTTCAGCCCCGCGATGCTGCTGATGGCAATGGCGCCCAGGTACAGAATGGACGTCAGGTTGACCACCACGTAGAGCGCCAACCAGAAAATGGCCATAATCATGGCCACCGTGCCGTTGTAGCGCTGGTTGAGGAACTGCGGCATCGTGAAAATGTGGTTCTTCAGGTACACCGGAATGAAGAACACGGCCACAATGACCAGCGTGATGGCGGCAATCCACTCGTAGGCGGCAATGGCCAGCCCCATCTTGAAGCCCGAGCCCGACATGCCCACGAACTGCTCGGCCGAGATGTTGGAGGCGATGAGCGAGGAGCCGATGGCCCACCAGGTCAGCGAGCCTTCGGCGAGAAAGTAGTCTTTGGAGTCGCCTTCGAGGGTGCCGTCGTGGCCGGTTTTGCGCCGGTACACCCAGATGCCGTAGCCGGACACGATGATGAAGTAGACGAAGAAAACGATGTAATCAATCGTGTCGAGCTTGTTCATTGAGCGAAAGAGTGGGAATTAAGGCGCTGCTGCCTCGCACGCGGCAAAGCGTAGCGGTGGCGAAGCTATGGAAAGGTAATGTTCCGGTAAAAAAACGGCTTCTGAAAGGAAAATCTTTGTTTTTCCTTCAGAAGCCGTCCCGAAAACGTGGCCGATAGCCGCTTTTCCCGCAAGCGCCCGCACCGAGTCCCCGCCCGTTTACACAACCGATTGTGTAGTCTCTCAACTATTTGCGTCGGTCCTTCTGGTCAATTACTTAGTACGCAAGAGCCACGTAGCTAAATCTTTTCCCGCTTGAAAATTCTGAAAGGAAGCCGGGATTTTTCGTCCGTCCACGTACTCGTTGTACAACCACGGGTCGCCGAGGACGAACACCCGGCCCTTGCCCAGCGTGGCCGTGGCCATGATGTTTTTGCCGCCGTTGACTACCAGCGGCTGGGCCGGGCTTTGCAGCGCCAGCACCGACAGCTCCTTCACGTAGGCCGTGCCCGCTTTTTTGAACACGGCTTTGCCGGAGGTCAAATCCACCTGGCCTTGCTCAAACTGGTCGCCCTTCACCATGTTCACGCTCTGGTCGGTGAACTGCACGCCAAAGTTCCTGGCCAGCTCGTTGAAGTGCTTGGTTTCGCAGTTGGCGGTGTCGTTGGCAAAGAGCACGAGGGTGCCGCCCGCCCGCACCCAGTCGGTGATGGCTTTGCTGTCGGCGGGTTGGATGTAGTTGGGTTTGGGCGACTCTTTGCGCGAGTCCGGGTCCACGATGATGTAAACGCTCAGGTTCTTGAGGCTGGCGGCCGTGGGCGCCGTGGGCACGGCCACCGTTTTGGCGCCCAGCTCCCGGAACTGGTTGCCCCACAGGAAAAAGCCGCCGTGCGTGCGCTCCTCCCAGGTGTAGTGCCACTGCTCCTGCTCGCCGCTGAGGGCATTTTTGCGCATCTCGTGGTTAAAATAGTAGTCCAGGCCCACGGTTTTGTTCTGGCCTACGGCGGTTTCGGCGGCAATTTCCATTTCGGTGCTGGCCAGAATGAAGGGGCCCACGCCTTTCAAATCGTTCTTTCGCAGCGGCTCGCTCAGGTAGTATTCGTAGGAGCCGTTGCGGTAGGGATTGCCGCCCAGGCCGCCCACGCTCACCGTCCCGTTGAAAGCCAGGGCGCCGGTGGGCTCGGTGGCCACGAAGGTTTTCAGCAAGCCGTCGTAGCCTTTGCGGGCCACCGCGGCGTATTTTTTGTCGAGGTAGCCGAGGCGGGCGCCTTTGGCCAGCGCGTACACGAACATGCTGCTGCCGGAGGCTTCGGCGTAGTTGCCTTTGCGGGCTTCCTGGGCCATCACCAGGCTCCAGGTGCCGGTTTTGGAGTCCTGGTATTTGGCCAGCACGGGGGCCAGCCGCTGCAAGGCTTTCACCAAAGCGGGGCGCTGCGGGTGGTCGGCGGGGAAGTAGTCGAGCACGTCCACCAGCGCCATGCTGTACCAGCCAATGCCGCGGTCCCAGAAGTTGAGGCTTTGGCCGGTGGTTTTGTTGGCCCACTGCTGCTCGCGGCTCTCGTCGTAGCCGTGGTAGAGCAGGCCGGTTTTGGGGTCCACGAGGTTTTTTTCGATGAGGGCAAACTGCTTGGCCACGTCATCAAACCCGGCGGGCTGGTTGAAGGTCTTGCTGTACTCGGCGTAGAAAGGCTCGGCCATGTACAGGCCGTCGAGCCACATTTGGTTGGGGTAGATTTTCTTGTGCCAGAAGCCGCCAGACTTGGTGCGGGGCTGGCCGTCGAGCTGCTTGCGGAGGAGCTGCGCGGCTTTGGCGTACTTCTCGTTGCCGTTGCTGGGCAGCGAGAGTTGGCTCATCATCAGCAGGGCGTGGCCGGTGGTGAGGTTGTCGAGGTTGTAGTCTTCCAGCTTGTAGGTGCGGATGCTGCCGTCGGGCCGCACAAACTGGTCGAGGTCCTTCTTGATGTAGGTGTAGTATTTGGCGTCGCCGGTGCGCTGCCACACGCGCTCCAAAGCTTTCATCATCAGGCCTTGCTCGTAGTCC
>DASVTG010000623.1:0-5555 GCA_036387695.1 Hymenobacter sp.
CGCCGTGGAGCAGCAGCTGGTGAAAGAAGTGCACGAAACCAAGGCGCTGGACCAAACCCAGAAGTATTTCTCGGAGCAGCACGGGCAGGGCTTTTCCACGGCTTCGGCCGACCCGGTGCGCATTTCGCCCCTGTTCAAAACCAGCACGTTTCGGCGGTTCCAGGTGCACCTGGACAGCGTGCTGGAGGGCGCCGGGGGCACGGTATACGTCATCAGCTTCGCGGCCAAGCACGCCAACCATCGCAGCACCGGCACCTACATCGTTTCCGGCTACTCGGGCCGGCTCTACGTGCAGCAGCGCGACTACGCCGTGACGCGCTACGAAGCCCTGTGGCGACAGGACACCGCGTACGTGAACCGGGCCACTCGCCAGCACTACGGCCAAAAAAACCTGCTGGCCCGGCTCTACCCCAACCTGCTCACCGATGCCCGCACCGACCACGTGGTAGACTACGTGCGGGCCGCCAACGGCCGCTACCACGTGCGCCGCAGCGTGGGCCAGGGCCTCAGCGCGGGCCGCACCATGGGCGGCCCGGCCTTCCACCGGCAGTCCTATTGCGCCGAATACTTCACGCCCCTGCCCGCCGGAACCCCGCCAGTACTTTCCAAAGCCGAAATGACCACGGGCGAAGTGCAGGAAGCCATGAAGAAACTGCCGAAACCGGAGTACCGCCCCGCGTTTTGGCAAACCTACCGGCGCCCTACGGCGGAAAAGTGAGTTAAAAGTGAAGGGTTAAAAATACAGTCCACTTTTAACTCCTCACTTTTAACTTTTAACTTCCTTCCGAAACACCCGCGCCACCCAGCGCGGCAAAAACACCATGCCCAGCACGATGTAGAGGTAGTACGTCACCACGCGGTAGAGGAGCACCATGAAGCTGGTCATGGTGGCGGTGCCGATGAAGGAGCCGAAAAACGTGGGAAACGCGCCCTCGGCAATGCCCGCGCCGCCCGGCGTGATGGCGATGAGCAGGATGACTTTGTAGGTGATGTTGCGGGCGAAGATGAACAGGAACGTACCCGTGGACATGGGCACGAAGGCCGCAATGAGGCAGCCGATGATGGCGTAGCGGGCCGTCCAGACGAAGGCCGTGCTCACGCCGGCGTGCCACCAGTAGCGCGGGCCGTTGCCGCGCAGCTGCACCGAGGCCAGCACCATTTCCTGGCCGTGCCGGTAGGCTTTGCGCCGCCAGCGCCGCAGAAACGGCATTGAAAACAAGCGCACCATGAGCCGCCGCACGGCCCGCGGGTTGACGAATATGGCGTACAGCATCAGGCCCGCATACAGCGTCACAAAAATATAGCTCACCCCAAACGCCACCCGCAGCGTGGCCACAAAGCCGGTTTGCAGCGCCTCGTGCGGATACAGGCCCGCGCCGGCTATCAGCACCACCAGCGGCACCATCAGCACGTAGTAGACATTGTCGAGCAGGGCCGTAACCATGATGTAGGCCAGGCCTTTGCCCAGCGGAATGCCCTCTTTTTCCAGAATGAAAGGCGCCACCGCCGTGCCGCCCTGGCCTGAGGGCAGCACACAGGAAGCAAACTCCCAAATCATGATGACGTCCAGCGACTGCCGCCAGCTCAGGGCGCCTTCGGCCAGGTGGCGAATGCGGTAGATGTAGCCCAGGTCGCGGGCGGCCAGCACCAGCAGGGCGGCCACCAGCCAGCCCCAGTCGGCGCGGGCCAGCGGGGCCAGGTCGCCGGGCTTGTAGCTGCGGTAAAACAGAAAAGCCACCACGCCCAACCCAATGACGACGGGCAGGATGAGGCGCGAAGGCCGCAGTCGCTGCAAGAAATTGGCGTCGTCCGGGGGGAGAGCACCGGGGAAATTGTCGGACATCGGACGTGAACAAGGGGATGACGCCGACAAAAGTAGACAGCGAGTGGGCTGCGGCTGGTTTGGGGCAGTGCGCGGGGCGAGAGGTGCGCTTACCTGCCTGCTTCAGCGGCGAGGAGGGGGGCAGGCACGCAACTACAGGGTAATGAAAATGTATTGTTGGCTTTTTCGTGCGCCTATCGTTCTGAGCGCAGCGAAGGACCTTTTCGCGCTCAAAAGGTTTTTGAAACCTGGCCCGCACAGGCGTGAGAAGGTTTTTCGCGTGCTCAGGAAGACAGACGTTTGGCCTTTCTAAACGGCTTGCCTCCCGTGGTACTCATGACTTGCAACATGAGCTGAGTCCCGGAAGTGCTGCTTCGCTCGCGGCAGGATGTGGGCTTTCCAACTTGCGGAACCACAACGGCGGATTTTTTGAGCAGTTGGACTACGCTGCAACGATGGGTGCGGTGGCTTTAACTAAGATAAAGCCGAATATTATAGAAGTCGAATTTTGTAATCATAATTAATTACTTTACAAATACTTAAGTCAATAAAAATGCTTAATGTAGAGTCTGCTGGCACTAATAATTGGCTTGCCTAGCCATGGGGTGCCCAGCACCTTTGCTCACCGCCTTCTCCTGCGGTTTGCCAGGCCATGCACCCCAATTTTTTTGAGCTCATTCGCACCACCCTGCAGCGGCTCCCCGAGGTGCCGCTGCTGGTGTGGCCGCATGGGCCCACCGGGCGCACCGCCTACACCGGCGCTGCTATCTTAAGCCGCACCCAGGCCCTGCGCGAAGCCCTGGCCGCAGCTGCCGTGCAACCCGCCGAGCCGGTGCTGCTGGCCCTGCCCGTGAGCCAGGATTTGGTGGGTGCCCTGCTCGCCATTCAGGCGCTGGGCGCGGTGCCGGTGCTGCCGCCCGCCGCCCTCAGGCCGCGCCCGCTGCTGAAGCTGCTGCGGCGCCACGGCATCCGCACGGCAGTGGTGGCACGGGCCGGGTGGCGGCTGCGGCTGCTGGCGCGGCTGTTGCGCCTGCGCCTGGTGGCGGCCGATGCCGTGGGGGAGGCGCAAGGGGCTTCGGCGCCTTCCGCAACGGTGGGGGCGGAGCAGGCGGCGCTGGTGTCGCACAGCTCGGGCTCCACCGGGCAGCCCAAGGCCATCCGGCGCGGGCACACGGTGCTGCGGGCCCAGCACGAGGCCATAAAAGAGGTGTTTCCGCCGTGGGCGGGGCAGCGGGATTTTCCGCTGTTCCCAAACCTCGTGCTGCACAACCTGGCGGCGGGCGTGACGAGCATTCTGCCTGACCTGGCCAAAACCGGCGACGCGCCGGACCCGGCCCGCTTGGTGGCTCAGCTGCGGCGCGAGCGGGTGCAGACGCTGACCGGCAACGTTCACTACTTCAACCTGCTGCTCGGCTACCTGCGGCAGCACTCGATGGCGCTGCCTGAGGTGCTGGGCGTGGGCGTGGGCGGCTCGCCGGTGCCCGAAGGGCTGGTGCAGGAGCTGCGGGCCTGGTTCCCGGCGGCGGCGGTGCACGTCATCTACGGGTCGTCGGAGGCCGAACCCATTGCGGTGCGGCGGGCTGACACCGTACTGCCCGACCCGCGGGCGGGCTACTGCGTGGGCTCCTTCCACCCGACGCTGGAATGGCAGCTCCGCCCGCTGGGCAAGCTGGCCTGCGGCCCGGCTGCCGGCCACACGGTGGGCGAAGTGCTGGTGCGGGGTGCCCACGTGGCCAGTGCCCGCCCCGACGAGTGGCTGGCCACCGGCGACTACGGCTACGTGGCCGACGGCCAGCTGTTTCTGACCGGTCGGCAGGGCAACGAGCGCCTGCACCAAGGCGTGCAGCATTACCAGATTGAGCACGCACTGAGCCAGGTGCCGGGCGTGCAGCGGGTAGCCGCCCGGGCCGGCGCCACCGATTTCACGGTGTACGTGCAAGGGCCCGCCACCCCGGCAGCGGTGGCAGCGGCGCTGGCCCAGAGCTTCCCTGCCGGCTTGTGCGGAGCCGTGCGGTTTCGGCCGCGCCTGCCCGTCGATGCCCGGCACCAATCCAAAATTCTTTACGACCAATTAAGCTAACGAAAATGGACTCTGCATTCGCCACCATACCCCTGGACCAAGTGCGCTATTCGCTGGTGTGGGAAGACAGCCGGACGCTGTACGCGGGCCTGGCCATCACGCCCACCGACCATGTGCTGGTCATCACTTCGGCCGGCTGCAACGCGCTCAACGCCCTGCTGGCCGGGCCGCGCCAAGTCACGGCCATCGACCTGAACCCGGTGCAGAACGCCCTGCTGCGCCTCAAGTGCCACCTCATTGCCTACCACGGGCCGGGGGCGCTGCGGGGGCTGATGGGCTTCGACGGGCCGGCGGCCGTGGCCCGGACCTGGCGGCGGGTGTCGGCGACGTTGCCCGTGGAGCTGGCGGCGTATTGGGCGCCGTTTTTTGGGGCGCACCCGGCGGGCTTGCTCACGGCCGGGCGGCTGGAAGGCTACGTCACGGGCTTCGTGCCCACGCTGCCGCCCGCCACGCAGGCGGCGCTGCGCCATCTGCTGGCGTTTGATAACGTGGCGGCGCAGCAAGCGTTTTTTGCCGCTGAGCTGGACGGAGCGCCTTTTCGCGAAGCCTTCGTGGCTTGGTTCGACGCCGTGAACCTGAGCAAGGGGCGCGACCCGGCCCTGTTCCGTTACGCGCCGGTGTCGGGCGGGGCCACGTTCTACGCCCGTCTGCGGCAGACGATTGCCACCCAGCTGGTGCGCGACAACTTCTTCTTTCGCTTCTTTTTTTTCGGCCCCGAAGGCTTGCCCGAGCGCCTGTTGCCGCCCTGCTACCAGCGCCGCTACCACGCCCGGCTGCGCCAGCTGCTGCCGCGCCTGCGCAGCGTCACGGGCGAGGCGGCGGCTTTCCTGGCCACCCCGGCTGGCCGCACCGTCACGAAAGCCAGCCTGTCCAACATCTTCGAATACGCCAGCCCGGCCGAGTTTCGGCGGGTGTGCGCAGAGCTGCGGGCCACCGCCGGCCCACCCCTGCGCCTGCTCTACTGGAACCTGCTGCAGGACCAGCACTGCTCCCCCGGCCCGGCCGAGGCTTCGGTGTCGGCCGCCGCCCAGGCCCGGCTGTCGCGGGAAGACGGCTGCTTCTTTTTCCGCAACGTGCGGGTGCTCGATGCCCGTCCGGCGCTCCGGCCGACGGCGCTGCTGCCCGTTTCGGTTCCCACTCACCTCCTTGCATCCTCCCTATCATGATGACCACCGCTGATTTTCTGCGCCCCGCTTTTCTGGAAAACATGATGCGGGCCCACGCGCCGGAGCGAAACATTCGGGTGCTCGCCGTGGCCCCGCTGCCGCTCGATAGCTCGGCCAGTATCCTGACCGCCCTCACGTCGGGCCAAACCGATAAGGCCATCGGGCACTTCGGCCTGGCCGTGACGCTGGAGGCCGACGGCCAGCCCCAAACCCAGCGCCTTGTGCTGAAAGTGAAGCCGCCAGGCCGCGAGATTTCGGCCATGCTCGGCAGCCTGGCCCAGGCCTGCGGCGAGCCCCTGGCCACAGTGTACCCGGACTTTTCTACCCGCACCGGCTTTCATCACACCCACCACCGCGAGCTGGCCGCTTACCAGCTGCCGGCGGCCGGCCTCACGCCCACCATCTGGGGCGTGTATGCCGATGAGGCCCAGGATGCCTACTGCGTGCTCATGGAATACCTCGAAGACGTGAGCCTGCTGAACTCCGT
>DASVTG010000624.1:0-4976 GCA_036387695.1 Hymenobacter sp.
AACGGCCGACCAGGTGCGCTTGTACTCCAATGAGTTGCAGGTGAGCGCTCAAACCCCGCCCACGTTCCTGGTGCACGCGCAAGACGACAAGACCGTGCCGGTAAACAACAGCATCGTGTTCTATCAGGCTTGCCTGCGCCACGGCGTGCCCGCCGAGCTGCACCTCTATCCCAAAGGCGGCCACGGGTTTGGCCTCAACAACCAAACCACCAAAGACGTGTGGACCGACCGCCTGAAAAACTGGCTGGACGCCAACGGGTGGCTCACGCCGCAATAAGCGGCTGAGCCTGGTCACCACAACTTGGCTGGCCGGCATGCGTACTCTTTTGACTGCCTTTCCACTCCTTCGTCACACCTGTTTATGGCCGTAATATCTCCGCAGCAGCTTAGCCAGGAGCTGCGTCAGGGCGCCACGCCCGACCTCACCCGCCGCCGTTGGATACTCGGCCTCTCGCTGCTGGGCACGGCCATGGGCCAAATTGTGAGCCTCTACCAAACCGGCATCATCAAACATTTGCCCGACCCGCCGCCCCACCGCTTGTTCGACGCCGACAAAGTCGACGCCTCCACGTACGCCTACAAGCGCCTGGCCACCCCCGATGCCCTCCTGATGGTGGTGAGCTACGGCCTGACCGCTGCCCTAGCCGGCGCCGGTGGCCAACAACGGGCCATGAATGCGCCCCTGCTGCCCGTA
This sequence comes from Hymenobacter sp., assembly GCA_036387695.1. GTDB lineage: Bacteria > Bacteroidota > Bacteroidia > Cytophagales > Hymenobacteraceae > Hymenobacter. The sequence continues at coordinate 695 of DASVTG010000624.1, forward strand.
GCCATGGGAGCTAAAACGCTCTTTGACACTGCCACTGCCGTGCAGTTAGGCCGTGAAGAATGGCAGGAAAACAAAGCCCTTTGTGCCTATTGCCAACTCGCTACAGTGGCTTCGGTTGCCTCGGTGGTGCTGGCTACGCCGGAAGTCCTGAAAGCGCTCAAAAAGCTGTTTCGGCGTGAATCGCCCGCTAGCTAATTGCCTGTCGCCTATACTGGTAACTGTGCCAACTTGCGGTGAATTTCCGCAAAAAGCGGCCTAGCTGCCACGCCGGGCTGCATACACTGCTGCCGCAACTCTTCCAGCGCCAGCACGATGGCATCTTCTTTTGTGGGCTCGCAGTGTTCCACCAGTTCCTCCAGCAAGCAGCCGAACGCCCGGGCTTCCATCTGTTGCAGGGCAACGGCGGTGGCCGGTTGGGTAGGTACGAAAAAACACGCTGCCCCAAAGTCGCCTAACAGTGCGTTTCCCTCATCGGTGGTCAGGATGTTGTGGGCGTAGAGGTCGCCGTGCAGGATGCCCCGAGCGTGCAGGTGCTCGGTGGCTGCCGCAATGCCTCGCGCAATTCGCAGGGCAGTGCCCGGGCTGAACGTGGTGCCGGGTGCGTACACGTCGCGCGTGCAGGAGGCAAGGCTGGGTGGCCCGGCCAAATTGCGAAATGCCGGACTGATTAGCTCCAGCACCAACCCTTCGGCTCCGGTCGGGTGATGTCCGATTTTGCCCTCGACGGCAATCAGGTTGGGATGAGTGCCCGCCCCGATGCAGGCCGCCATTTCGTTGTGGGGCAACCCGTCGCTGGTAAGCGCGCCCTTAAACACTTTCACGGCCACTTCTGCCGAAGGAGCTCCTTGGCGCTGCCATTGGGCTCGGTAAATAACCCCCGACGCGCCTTCGCCCAATTGCTGCTCTAGCTCCAACTGGTTCCAGTCGATGAGGTCAATGTTTGGGTGAGCAGCTGGCGCCGCAGATTCATCGAATTTGTTGCCCGCGTAAGCCAGCCAAGAAAGGCGGGGCATGGCGAGCAGCCAAGCGGGTAACTCTGAGAGCTGATTGGCCGCAATGCGCAGCAGTTCCAGCTGGGTGCAGTTGGCCAGGGTTTCTGGCAGTTCCGTGAGGCGGTTGCCGGCCAGCATTAGCTTTTGCAAGTGCACGCACTGGCCAATTTCGGCAGGCACGGCTTCCAATTGATTGTCTGTTAAAATCAACCAGCGCAATTTGGGTGGTAGCGCAGCGGGCGACAAAGTGTGAATGTGGTTGGCCTTGAAGCCCACCATGCTCATCTGCGGGCACCGCGCCAGCACTTCAGGAACCGTGGTGAACAGGTTGTCCGAGCAAAAAATCACGCGCAGCTGGTGCAAGCGCGGCAAGTCATCGGGCAGCGAAGACAAGGCGTTGCCGGAGAGATTGAGCACTTCCAGCGAATCGGCTAGGTCAAATATCTCCAGTGGAAATTCAGTTAGGCCCGCGGATAAATCGAGGCGCTTAATGCCAGCAAGCTGGCCAGTACGCAGTTGTTCAAGAGTGTGCATCGCCACAAAGGTCGGCACAACACGCTGCTTGGCTGGCCCGAAAGGCAGAAAAACTCCCCTAGTTGCTAAAAGTAGTTACCCGAATTTTTCCAACAACCCCGCGCCCCCACTCCTCACTGCTCGCTCTTACTGCTCTTTCGGAGTTGTACTCCGAAAGCAAGGCTGCTGGGGACTTGCAGTCCCCAGCGGTAAATAGCAGCAGGCGACAAAAGCGGAGTAAAACTCCGCAGCAGGCCACTTTCGGAGATGTACTCCGCAAGAGCGATGGTGGCAGGCCACACTTTCGGAGTACATCTCCGAAAGAGCGCTGAGAACGACGCCAGCAACATACAGTGGGTTGTCACACCTCCACCACTTCGCCCGTGTTGAAATAGTAAATCAGTCCGCGGACTTCGGCGTAGCCCAGTTGCTCAAATAGCGTCGCGTAATTCCGCAGCAGCCGCTTGTGTTTCTCCTGCGGCGGCGGCAAGCGGAAGTCGAGCAGCGTGACCCGGCCCCCGATGCGGTTGTGCTCTTCCAACGACGGTTCCAGCACCACGCGGTCGGGCTTGTAGTCGCGCAGCTTCACGCCGCCCACCAGGATTTCGCGTTCCGTTTCCACGCTCAGGTGTGGGGCAAAGTAGGGCGCCAACCGCGGGTCGCTTACCAATTTTTCGAGGCTTTCCACGAGTTCCGGCCTTTCGCGCGCACTCAGGATGCCTTCGGCAACGAGTTGGCTGGCCACGCGGCCCACGTCGGCGGCCGTCAGCAGGCGGCGCAAGCCGAAGTGCAGCTTGCGGTTCCACTCGCCCTGGGCCTTTTGCTCGTCAAAATCAAAGAGGGTAGTGGCGTGGCGGCGCAATTTCAGGCGCTCTTCCCAGGGCGCGGCCGTAAGATTGGTGAGCTCATATTGTTGGGCAGTTGCTGGGGAATGGCTGGCTTTTGCCGCGGCCACCGCGCCCTTAGAAAGCACGAACGAAACTTGCTCCTCCTCCCATTCGCCCCGGCCCAGCAGGTAGCCGTGCAGGAGGTCGGCCACGGTGCGGGCGGCGGTTGTGGGCGCGGCCACGTCGATTTCCTCGGTGGCTTTGGTGCTGCGTTTCTCTTCGGGCCGCTTGCTGATGACGTACAAGCGGTGGCGCGGCCGGGTGAAAGCCACGTACAGCGTATTCAATCCTTCCAGGAAGGTCTTCTCACGCTCTTCGTCGTACTGCGCCGCCAGGGCCGTTTGCTGAATGCCTTTTTGCAGGCTGACTACGGCCACGTCGGGCATGTCGGCGATGGGTTTTTCGTTGGCCTCCAAATGCCCCCACAGCAGCGTGCCTCGGTAAGGCTCCAGGCTCCAATCGGCAAAGGGCACGATGACCACCCCATAGGCCAAGCCCTTGGCCTTGTGCACCGTGGTGATGGTGATGGCGGCCCGCCCGCCCGGCGCGTTGATGCTGATGCGCCCCTTGCGCTCCTCCCAGTGGGTGAGGAAGTTGCCCAGGTTATTGCCAAATTTCAAGCTGTATTCCAGAGTCAAGTCGAGGAAGCGAAACAGGTAGTCGCTTTCCCCGTTGCGGCCCAGCAGCCCAAACAAATTCAGCAGGCGCTCGGCCAATTCGTACAGTCCCAGGTTGCCAGTTTCGTCCTCGTGCACGTCGTAGCCCAGGACCCGCAACTCGTCAAAAAACGCTTTGCCCCCCGCTTCATTGGCAACTTCGGCAATGTGCCGCGCGCGTTCGGGGGTAGGAGCGAGGCCGCGCACCACTTTATCGACCAGGAGCAGCGCTTCGGCGCGGGCCAGCGTATCGGCCGGCTGGTGCAGCACCCGCAGTATGCTAACCAGCAGGTTCACCACTTCCGCGAATTCCAGCGCCAGTGAGTCGGCCGAAATAATGGCGTAGCCCCGCTCCTTCAAGAATTTAGCGATGATTTTGCTGGCGTAGCGCGTGCGGCACAGTACCGCAATGTCGGCCAGCTGGTAGCCGTCGCGCAGGGCTTCCTCCACCAGTTGCAGGGTGAGGTAGCAGGTGCTTTCGTCGTAGTTCAGCGTCGCTTCGGGCACGTGGCCGGGCAGCGGCTCGGTGGTGTAAATGCCTGCGGCCGCGTCATAGCGCAAGGCCGGGGCGTCCTTCTGCGTGAAAAGGATTTCCACGTGCCCAGCGGAAGGAGTTAAAGGTTGAGAGTTAAAAGGGAGGCTTTCTGAATCAGCCTTTGCTCCCACGGCCTGTTCAATATCTTCCTTTTTAACTTTTAACTCTTCACTCTTAACTTCCTTTTCTTTCGGCACTTCCTGGCCAAAATGCTCGTCGTAGATGCCGCCTACCAGCCCCAGCGCCGCGTGTCGGCCGCTCACCGCTTCAAAAAATGCGTTGTTGAAATCGACGATTTCTCGCGCCGAGCGGTAATTCACTTGCAAGGCCTTGGGCTCCAGGGCGCCGTCCAGCGTCTCGTAGCGCAAGCGCAGCAGTTCGCGCATGTCCTCGTCGCGGGCCCGGGCCACCAGCGCGCTGGTGTTGCCTTGGTGCAAACGCAGAATCTGTTCCATTTCGCCGCCGCGCCAGCGGTAAATGGCCTGCTTGGCATCGCCCACCGCCAAGCTGGAATGGCCGTTGGCCAAGGTGTTCTCCACCAGCGGCAGCAGGTTATTCCACTGCAGCACCGACGTATCCTGAAATTCGTCAATCAGAATGTGCTCATACCGCTCGCCCAGCCGCTCGTATAAAAACGGCACCGGCTCGGTGAGCACAATGCTGGCAATGCGGCGGTTGAATTCCGAAATCAGCACCACG
>DASVTG010000625.1:0-6529 GCA_036387695.1 Hymenobacter sp.
GAAAGCACGTGCAGCATGAGGCGCACGCCGTTTTGGCACGTGAAGAGAAAGCGGTTGTTGTCGAGGGTATCGGCGCGAAGCACCGCGCCGGGGTATTGTTCCTGGTGGCTTTTGGCCGCCAGGTCGTTCACCATGTAGTTATTTTCCTGAATCGAAGTATCCATAAAAGTCTGTGTCGGGGCAAAAGCAAAAGCCACGGGCGGGCTGGGCAAAAAAAGACCGGCCGGGCCGGTTACGCGAGGGTTAAGTACGCAAGATACTTTTTCCGGGCTGGCTGCCGCCGAAATTTTCGGTCAGCGCAGATTTTTCGCCGATATATGGTTCGGCTTGCGTAGCATTGGCAACTGATAGCGCGCCGCGCCGTCGCGGGCCTTCCCACCGGCCCGTTTTTGCCCTCCCCTGCTGCCCATGACCCCGTCCGATTTTTCCGTTCTGCTGCTGGCCTGGGACGATGCCGACCCCAGCGTGGCCGTGCTCGGCGGCGCGGCCCTGCCCCCCACCCTGCCGCTGGTGTACCGCCTGGCCACCGGCCAGGCCGTGCTGGCCGTGTACCCCCACCTGCCCGCCGAAGCGGAGCACGAAGCACTGGCCGGGCCCACGCCCCCGGCCCACGCATCAGAAGCCGCTCCTTCTCAGGCCGCGCCCGGCACCACCCAGCCTTTGGCCGGGGTGCTGGAGCTGCCTCAGCAAGGCACTGCGGCCGAAAACCCGGCACCGTTTTCACGCATCGTGGGCCTGCTGGACCTCACGCCGGGCAGCAGCGTCCGGCTGCAGGCGGCCTTGCCACCCAGCCCCGGGCCCGCGCGCCTGCCCGCCGCAGCCAGCCGCAGCCAGTGGCCCACCGGCGTCCATGCCCCGCAGGCCCAGTCGGGGCAGGCGCCGGCCGCTCCCTACGCCGGCGCCAGTGCGGAGGCGGCGGCCGAGCCACCAAGTGCGCCCGCCGCTGCGCCGGTCCTGCAAGTGCCCGTGCCGCCAACCCGCCCTTCGCCCAACGTGCGCGAAGCCGCCGACCTGGCCCTTGCGGCGCTGACTGCGCAGGTGGCGCCCGCTCCGGACCGGGCACTGCGGACGGCCGCGAATCCGCAGCCCGGCGACCTGAATGTTGACCCTGGCCCGGAGTTGCCTTTCATCCAACGCGCCGCGGCTTTCAGCGAACCGGTGGAAGAAATCGGCGCCGCCGAAGCCGCCGACTTGCTGGCGCCCGAAGACGACCTCACCCCGGACGAGTTCGAACCCGCGCCCGCAGCCGAAGCAGCGCCCGCGCCTGCCCCCAAGCCGGCGGCCGCGCCAGGGGGCCCGGCCCTGCTCCTTCCGTCGTTGGAGGGGCTGAACTTCCGCATGATTCAGTACGCCCGCCAAGCGGCGCAGCTGGTGCGCGACCGGGCCGATTTTGAGGTGATTTACGCGCCCAATTGGCCGGCGTGGCTGGCGGCCCTGGAGCTGCGCAACCGCACGGGCCGGCCCCTGGTGCTGTACGCGGCCAGCCTGGCGGCCGACTTCACCAGCCCCGCCGAGCGGGGCTGGCTGCTGGAAGTAGAACGCATGACCCTGCGCCGGGCGCACCTCGTTTTGGTGCCCGACGCAGACGTGCGCCAGCGGCTGCAAGCGCAGTACGGCACCACCATTGGCGAAATTCGCGTGGTGCCCGCCGCCGATGAGCACGCCGTGCGGGAGGCCTTGCGCACCGCCGCCGTCCGGTAAGCACCAGGCCCCAGGGAGAAGATTCCGGCGCCTGAGCTGAGTGCTTTCGCTGTAGCTGAGGCGAACGGCAGCTTTTGCTTTGCAGGGTGCTTGGATGTATCTTTTTACACCTTATCAAACTCCTTATGGCTCCCTCTCTCCTGATTCTGACCGATTTTTTTCAGGCCGCCGCCGGCGCCTTTCAGTACGCCGTCAATTTGGCGGCGCCCATGGGCGCAAGGCTGGTGCTGCTGCACGTGCGCCGCGACTCTGCCCTCGACCCGGAGCGGTTCACCGGGGCCCTGCAAGACCTGAACGCCCAGGCCATGGAGCTGACGTTTAACAGCTTGTCGCACGAGTTGTCGGTGCCCATGGTGGCCGAAGTGGGGCACGGCCGCGTGGCCGATGCCGTGGCCGATGCCGTGAGCCGCCACCGCCCCACGGTGATGGTGCTGGGCCGCACCGACCCCGGCGAAACGCCCGATGAATTGGTCACCGCCACGTCGCTGGACTTGCTGCGCACGGCGCCCTATCCCATGCTGGTGGTGCCCCACTTCGTGCAGCCCACGCACCCGCCGCGCCGCGTGCTCATCGCCGTGGACGGCGCCCCTTTCACCCTCGGCGAGCCTTCCCTGGCCGTCCGCCGCCTGCTCAGCGCCCTCAAAGCCGAGCTGACCGTGCTCCAGGTGTCGGAACAGCCCCTGCCGGACGGCGCCTTGGCCACCGCGTTGGATTCGGTGCTGCTGGCCGGGTTGGTGCAGGAAGCGCCGCAGCCCATCCGCACCCGCAACGTCACGGCCGAGCACCCGGCCGAGGGCATTCTGCAGGCCGCCGCCAGCGCCGAGTTTGACATGGTGCTGGTGGTGGCCCGGCGGCGCAGCTTCTGGGGCCAATTGTTTCACCGCAGCGTCACGGCGCAGGTGTTGCTGCGCTGCGCCTTCCCGGTTTTGGTGCTGCCGGCCCAGGAATAAGGTCCGGCCCAGTTGGCCGCGATAGCGGCGCAGCGGCTTACTTTGCCGGCACAACTCGTTTTCCACCACCCGCCATTCCGTCGCCCACATGCAGCCCGAACACGAATTTGAAGCCGTTTTAGAAGCCGGCGAGGAAGGAGACGGCGGCGTGTTTGTCGTGCTGCCCTTCTCGGTGCCCGAGGCCTATGGCACGCGCGGGCGGGTGCCGGTGCAGGCCACTTTCGACGGCTACCCCTACCAAGGCAGCGTGGTGCCGCTCGGCGACGGTCACCACGGCTTGCTCCTGCTCAAGCAAATCCGGCGGGCCATCGCCAAAACGGTGGGCGACACGGTGCGCGTGACGCTTTCGCGCGACGTGGCCGAGCGCAAGATGGAAGCACCCGCCGACCTCGCCGCGCAGTTGGCCGCCAATCCCAAAGCCGCCGTTTACTTCGCCAAGCTGGCCTACACGCACCAGCGCGAGTACGTGCGCTGGCTGGAAGGCGCCAAAAAGCCCGAAACCCGGACCCAACGGCTCGGGGAAATTGTGGAGATGCTGGCCCAGGGCCGCAAGCGGGGCTAGCGTAAGTTCGCTCTGCGGGAGGGTCTTGGGCTTTTTGACGCAGGCACAGCCGGCGCAGCATCGCAACCGGGCCTAGTTATGCGCTCTACCCGGGGGCGTCTGGCGGGCTTAGCTTGCTCAGCAGCAGCGGCGCGCTAAGCCCGTTGCCCGCCAAGCCGCACTGCCGCCACAATTCGACGCCCTGGTGCACCAGCACGAAACAGGGCAGGTCGGCGGCGCGGAAGCTGCTCACCACCGTCGGGTGGCTGGCTTCGTTGATGCGCAGCACGCGCACGGCCGCCCCCAACTGCAGCTGCAGCGCGTCGAGCACCGCCGGCGAGACGGCGGCGCGGGCCTGGCCCGCCCGGAAAACCGGCGCCGGCAGCAGCACCAGCAGCACGGCCGCTTCGGCGGGGGGCGAGCAAGCAGGAGAAGTGAGGTCAGGCATCGGGGAAACCAAGCAGCAAGCAGCAAGCACCCGCAAAAGTACCCGCCCCCGCCCCGGGGCGGCATGATGCCCGTCAGGAGGTGCCATGACGATTGTCAGGCCTTCCGTATTTACTGCCGACCTTGTGAGCCGGCTGATTTTGGGCCCGCCAAGGTCTTTGTCCTTGGTTCACTACCTTATAGCCTCCATGCTGACCAGCTCGTACCCCGGCGTCCTGACCGACTTGCTTTACACGCAGGCCAAGGAATTTATGGGGATTTACGACCCCCAACTGGGCTGGTTCACGCAGGTGAACCCGGCCGGGGTGCGGCTGCTGGGCTACCCCTCCGAGCCCGCGTTTCTCACCGACCCCGACCACTCCCTGCGCACCCCGCCCTGGACCGGCGCGCAGTGGCAAGCCCTCTGCGACCGGGCGCGGCAGGAAGGCCGCCAGGCAGGAAGGCCGCCAGACCGTGGAAGCCCAAATCCGGCGCCACACCGGCGAGGCCTTGAGCGGCTACCTGGAGCTGGCGTATTTTCAGGTGGAGGGCCGGACCTACTTCCTGGTGCACATCACCGAGAAATGCCCCTTGCAGCAGGCCGAGCGCGAGCTGGCCCACAGCCGGCGGCGCTTCGAGGCGGTGTTTGCCAACGCCACCATCGGCATCATCGTCTGCGACCGGGCCCGTAACATGGTGTCGGCCAACGAGCTGGCCGGGCAGCTGTTTGGCTACGCCGCGGCCGAGCTGCTCGGGCAGCGCATCGAAGTGCTGGTGCCCGACGCCGCGGGCCGCCAGCACGCGCTGCTGCGCGAATCCTTCAATAAGCAACCGCAGGTGCGCAGCATGGGCGCGCACCGCGGCGACCTGGTGGGCTTGCGCAAGGACAGCTCGGAGTTTCCCGTGGAAGCCAGCCTGAGCTACTTTCACCTCGACGAGGAGCTCTACGTGGTGGCCTACGTCCTCGACGTCACGGCCAAAAAGAACGCCGAGCAGGAGCTTATCGGGCAGCAGCAGCGCGTGACGCGCCTCAACGCCGACCTGGAGCAGAAAGTGGCCGACCGCACCCACGCCCTGCTGAACACCCTGGAGCAGCTCGAGCAGCGCGGCCGGGAGCTGACCCAGGCCCTGGCGGCCGAGCAGGAACTGGGCGAGCTGAAGTCGCGCTTCGTGAGCATGGCCTCGCACGAGTTTCGCACGCCCCTGACGGGGGTGCTCACCTCGGCGGAGCTGATTGCCGAAGCGGCTGGCCGCGCTGGGCGTGCGCTACCTGCTGGTGCGCTCAGCCGGCCACGACAACGTGGACCTGCCCACGGCCCAGCGCCTGGGCCTGCGCGTGGCCACCGTGCCCCACTACTCCCCTTTCGCCATTGCCGAACACGCCCTGGCCCTGATGCTGGCCCTGAACCGCCACCTGCGCCAGGCCAACGCCCAGGTGCGCCGCGCCGATTTTCGCCTGGATAACCTGGTGGGCTTCGACCTGCACGGCAAAACGGTGGGCATTATCGGCTGCGGCACCATTGGCGGCACGCTCGCGCGGCTGCTGCACGGGTTCGACTGCCGCCTGCTGGGCCACGACGTTGCAGCCCGACGCGGAGCTGAACCGGCGCTACGGCCTCGAATACGTGCCCCTGGATGCGCTCTGCGAACTGTCCGACGTGGTTTCGGTGCATGCCCCGCTCACGCCCGCCACCCGCCACCTGCTCGATGCCCGGCAGCTGGCCAGGCTGAAGCCGGGCGCCATGCTCATCAACACCGGCCGGGGGCCTTGCTGGACACGGCCGCGGCCCTGGCCGCGCTGGACTCGGGGCAGCTGAGCTACCTGGGCCTCGATGTGTACGAGTTCGAGAAAGGCCTGTTTTTCAACGACCATTCGCAGCCGCCGCCCCGAGACGAGCTGCTGAGCCGGTTGCTCTCCCACCCCAACGTGCTGGCGACGGGGCATCAGGGCTTCCTGACCCGCGATGCCCTCACCAGCATCGCGGCCACCTCCCTGGAAACCCTGGACTGCTGGCTCGCCGGTCGGCCCACGCCCAACGAGCTGCTGGCGCCGCCGGTGGCCGCCGCGGAGCTGGCGGCCCGCTAACTGTTTTCTTACTTCGTTCAATGTCCCCTGGCCGCAGCTCTACCCGGCCTTACGTCATTGCCTGGGTGCCTTTCCGGGTGTTCTACTTTCTGGCGTACGCCATTCGCTCGTCGCGCGGTCATGATTCCGGAGCTGGCGCGGGCCTTTGGCGTGTCGGCCGGGGGCGTGGGCACCATCCTGCGTGGCGTGGCCCTCTCGCTGCAATCCGGGACCGCACGGGCAAGCCTGGCCGCTGAAGGCACCCTTCTTGCCCGGTGGTGGCCTCTAAGGTCGAACTTACCTGTGAGAAAATCGTTACGCCAGCATGCCCGACGCCATTATCCTTGCCGAATCCTACGGCTCCGTGTTAGCCGATGCCCGCGTCCCCTGCGTCATCGTCCAATTCCACGCCTTTGCCAACCGGGCCGAATTCGTCAACATCATGGAAACGGGTTTGGCCTACTACGCCGCCCACGCCACCCCCAAGCGCCCCTGGGGCTGGATTGGCGACGTCCGCCGCATGGGCGCCATCCCCCAAGCCGTGCAGGACTGGCTCACCACCGACTGGAACGTGCGCGCGTTTCAGGCAGGCGTGCGCGAAGTGAGCATCGTCGTCGCCGAAAACGTGTTGGGTCAATTGGCCACCCAGCAATACGTCCGCAACACCACCGCCCGCCAAGACCAATACGAAATCGCCACGGCCACATACCCCTCCCTGGTGGCCGCCAAGCAAGGCGCCCGTGCCGCTTTCCTGCTGTAAAGCCCAAAGACGACCCATCCAAATAGGCCAGCGCCCGCCCCAGTTAGGTTCGAACCTTTTCAGAATAAGAAAGCAGATAGATGCCT
>DASVTG010000626.1:0-3566 GCA_036387695.1 Hymenobacter sp.
CCTACGGCTTTGGCCTGGGCACGGCGGCCGGGAGCCTGGGCACTGGCTACTACCCCGGCGGGGCCGACCTGCCCTGGTACGCGGTCGACCAACAGCCGGCTCCGGCCGGTCTGCTCCTGCCCCTGCCGGCAGCCACGACCCGCCGGCTGCTGCCCACTGAAGTGCAGTTCCCGGGGTCCCCGACCGCCCGCTGGTGGGAGTTTGAAGACCGGCGCGTGGACTTTGGCCAGGTGACAGGCGACCCCTCGGATTGGGGCCGCATGCTGCTGCAGGAGTTCATGTTCTTGTACCAGAACGACTGGTTTGCCGTGCCTTACTCGGTGCGCGGCGGGGCCGTGTGCCAGGTTGAAAGCCTGGTGGTGACCGACGTATTTGGGGGGCGCTACGCCATTCAGCCCGCCGGTGCCGGTCAACTTACCGAGGCCGACGGCACCCCCATCGACAACGACGCCCACCGTTGGTCGTTTTTCACGCAAACCGACGCGGCCCACACCGGCCCGGCCCCCGCGCCGGCGCTGTACGTGCCCGCCGCCGTGCTCGCGCCCTTGGTGAGCCGTCCCGTTGAGCAAGTCAGCCTGCGCCGGGAGGAAGCCACCAACCTGGTGTGGGCCGTTGAGGGCATCGTCCCGGATGGTTTTGCCGGGGGGCTCGATGGCAACGCCGCCGCTGCCCAAACCACCGAAGCCCTTCGCCGGCTGGTTCCCACGCCCGATGCGGGGGCCGCTTCTACCGACTTGGCGACCCCGGGCTATGCCTTTAAGCTGGCCAGTTCCGCGCCTGAAAATTGGCTGCCCTTCGTATCCCAGGCCGACGCCGCCACGGGAACCTCTTACCTCGAACAGGGCGTGCTGGAGCGGGCCCCCGGCCTGGCCCTGAGCGGCGCGGCGGCCTTCGTGCAACCGCGCACTGCCTTGCTGCAGTTGCGTCCCGGCGCTCCTTACCGCGTGCACGAGCACGAAGTGCCCCCGACCGGCGTGCGCGTCGATGGACTTTGCTACCGAGCCCGGTGGTACGATGGGCGAACCGTGCTTTGGTTTGGCCGCCAGCGGGGCGTTGCCTCATTGGGCGGAAGTTCCGGCCTGGTCTTCGACCAGCTTCAGGCGCTTGGTCCTGCTTAAGCCCTGGAACGGGGCCGTGGTCAGCGGCGGGGCTACTCCTGCCCCGCCGGTGCCCTTTACGCCCGCATGGCAAACGACTTCACTTCTAGCAGCGTAGGCAACAAGAATATGGTTTCTTTCCCGAACATCATCGCCGGCTTGGATAATACGCTCTGCGCCAAGACAAATGGGTGCATCGTCATTCCGGCCGGCAAGGGCGGCTTGTACCTGGTGAACATGTCCGGGTGAGTTCTCAGCGGTGATGACCTGCCCTACTAACATCGTGCAGTTAACAGATTCCTCATAGGCGGCCGGCTATTACCCACGCCGGGACTATACTTCCGAGTGGCTTTCAGCCGTATAAAGTAGATTAAATCAACCAATGCTTACCGCTTGGAAAAGGCTCGTGATAATCACGAGCCTTTTTGCTTTCGGGCCTTGCCTGTACCCCAGGGTGTTGGAAAATGCGTGCTACGAAAAGTAAATCGTAATCTTTGCGGCCGTAAACTGCGGCTCGGACGATGACTGCTGCTCACTGCCGGGGTCGCCTTAGGTGGACACGCAGCAAAGGAACCGGGTGATTCATTCGGTATGATGGATATCTGCCTCCCGTTCAAAGTGGTTCTCGCCTTGTTTGGCGAGCATTACAGTTCCGAGCATTCGGTCGGCACTGGTAGGCATCCCGGCCAGAGCACCCGCAACCAGGGTCCTGACGCGACTAATCTTTGACTCAGGTTTCGCTTGAGGGTGATTCAATGCTTCTGCGATATCCCGCATTTTTCTCCGCAGTGCGTTAGCATTCCTTCGCTGTTGCGATTCTATCAGCTCATCCTCCGAAGGCGGCAAAGCAAGAGAGGTTTTGCAAAGCGCTAATTCTTGTTCCAAGCGAAGAACTTTTTGCCGCTCGTCGAGTAGCTGCTGGCTGACCCTTTCCAACTCATCTTGGATGCGATTGCGGTCTTTGCGCAGGGTGTCCGTTTGGCTCATTTGCGGGGAGTTTGTATAGAATGCCGCCGACAGCTCCAATGCTCTGGTGCCTTCGTCAACATTAATACCCGCATCAGGCAACCAAGCAATGGCGCGGCAGATGTGGTTGGGGAGAACACTAGAATTGCTCATGAAACGGTTCTTTGTAGTGAGCTTATTATCCACTTTTTCGGGAAGGGCAAGGGAATGAGCCAATGGCTCGGCGTTCCTCTGGCAACTAGATTTTCACGAAATCCGGTAATGGACAATAGTGGGCGGGCTGGTCAACGTCGAGCATTAACAGGGCTCCGCGTACAAGGTCGCTACGGGCTGGGTTAGTTGCACCTCCAGCAGCTGGCGTCGCTGGATGTAGTTCGGGGCGCTGCCCAGGTTCGCTACTTCCCATTGCCAGCTTGTCGCCTTCACGCGCGCTGCCAACAGGCTCGTTGCACCGGGCCAGAGCACGGACAGGTTAACACCGTAGGCGGCATTCCCCTGGTTATGGCGGTGGGGTTAACCCACCCTTGGCCTTGGTTAAAAGTTTGGTCCAAAAGTTAAACGGGTAGCCGCACAGCCTGCTTAAAGTACCGTGGCTGTTGCAGAACTTGGTTTAGGCGGTTCCGTTTCTAGATAGCGGGTTGGCGCGTGCCCAAGTTGGCGCTTGGGCGCGTTGGCTTCGCCAGAGCGCGCGCCTGTTGGCTGCCAGCAGCGGCTTGGGCAGGGCCAGGGCCAGGCTCATTTGACGGTTCGAACGGTATTTGAGCAGCTTTTTAAGGTTGTAGGCCACGGCCGTGAGCAGCATGGTTTTGTGGGCCCCAGCCAAGCCGCGCACGTTCATCCGGCGCAGGCCGTAGTGGTGAATCAAGTTCCCAAACACGGGCTCCACCGTGCTTTGCCGGACCCGCCGCATGCACTGACCCCGGCGGCTCTGCTGCCGCAGCCAGGCGCGGCGGTAGGCCGCGTCGTAAATCGTGCGGTTACTCTGCTTGCGCCGGGCCCGCGGGGCGCAGGCCGGTTTGCGCGGGCACTGTTGGCAGTCGGGGCAGGCCGCCCAATAGATTTTGTGCCAGCTCCCGTCCTGGTTGGCATCGTACTTCTGAAAGGGGAGCGTTTTGCCTTCGGCGCAGGTAAAAGCATCGGTCCGGCGGTCGTACGTGAAGCCGTCGAGGTCGGGCTTGTACTTGCCAAAAACCGGTATCCACGCCGTGATGTGCGCGGCTTCGAGCAGGGCGTAGTTCGCGCCGTTGGCGTAGCCCGCGTCAGCCAAGAGGTCGCGTAAGCGCAGGTCGTGGCCGCGCAGCCGGCGCTGCAGGCCGGTGAGCAACTGGGGCAGGTGCAGGCTGTCGCGGCTGCCCGCCAAGTCAGCCTGCACGTAGCTGATGACGCCTTTGGCCGTGTCGACCGCAAGGCTGCAGAGGTAATTGAGCGCCCAGGCTTTGCCGGGCTTGAGGGAAATGCGCGCGTCGGGGTCGGTGGGGCTATAATGGGTTTTGTTGCTGAGCA
>DASVTG010000627.1:0-4679 GCA_036387695.1 Hymenobacter sp.
TGCTTAACTTTTAACTCTTCACTTTCAACTCCTCTTGTCCCAGCAAAAAGCCCCGCCCAATGATTGGGCGGGGCTTTTTCGGGTGTTTGTTTTCGGCTCGGAGTAGGTTATTTCTTGGATTTGTCGGCGTGGGCCAGCAGGTCGCTGCCGTGGCGGCGCAGCAGGTCGGCCAGTTCCTGCAAGGGCTTTTTGGCTTCGTCCGGCGCCTGCAGGCTGACCTGGCTGGTTTGGGCCCCCAATATGGTGAGGGAATTGCCAATGGCCCGGGCGCTGAGCGCGCCGCTGGTGAGCAACGATTGCAGGTTGCCGATTTCGCGGGCAATGTCCTGCAAGCCGGGCTCGCCGCTTTGCAGAAACTGCTGTTGCCAGGTTTCGGTGTTGTCCATGGCCGAGCCCAGGGGCAGGCTAGTGAGGCCGTTCTTGAGGGCGCTGACGGTGGCGTGAAGGTGGTCGAAGGGCATTGGTGGCGGTGAAATGGTGGTTTGGTGGGATGGTGCGTTGAGTTTTATAACTCTTCACTTTTAACTTTTACCTCTTTTTTCCCGCGCTTGGCTTTGGGCGGCGCGTTGGGGTCGGGCGGCAGCGTCAGGGGTGGGCTAGGGATGTTGGGCGCGGGGGCACTCAGGCCCAGCTCCCGCAGGATGGCCACGGCGCGCAGGGCACTGGCTTCTTTGTTTTTGATTTCCAGCATCAAGTCCATGTCCAACCCCTGCAGGTTGGTGAGGAATTCGCGGAACAGGTCGTCCACCAAGTCGTCGGTGTGCTTGCCTTTGCGCTCGCCCAGGGCCTGGGAGCTGTAGTCCATCATCGGCACGCCGTCGCGGGTGGGGTGCCAGGTGCCGGCGGCCAGGCGCAGGGCCTCGTGCATGGGCTCGCCGTGGTTGAGGCACTCGTGGTGGAAGTTGTCGAAAAGAATGGGTACGCCCGTGAGCTCGTGCAGGTGCAGGCAGTCGCGCAGCGGGAAGAGGCGGTCGTCGTTTTCCACTACCACGCGCGCTTTCACCGCGTCGGGCAGCGTAGCGTGCACGGCCGCAAACCGGCTGATGGCCAACTCGCGCTCGCCGTACAGCCCGCCCACGTGAATCTGAAGCTTGGCGGTGCCGTCCAGGCCCATGATGTCGAGCATCGAGCCCTGATAAATCAATTCCTCGATGCTGCGCCGCACAATGTCGGGGCTAGGCGAGTTCAGCACCACAAACTGGTCAGGGTGAAAGCTCACCCGCAAGTCATTGGCCTTGATGTAGTCGCCAATTTCGCGGAACTCCGCCGCGAAATGCGTTTGCCAGGGAAAGGTGTTGATTTCGTGCGAGCCAAACGGCACAATGCCCGAGCCCATCCGGAAGAAGAGCAGGCCCTGGGCCACGTTCCATTCCAGCATGCGGCGCAGGCAAGTCAGGTTGGCCGTCACGGCCGCAATGAGGCGTTCTTCCGAGTACGACGCCAGCCGGAAGGTGTTGGCGGCGCTGCAATCCATCGCCTCGTTTACGCAGGGATACCCAATTTTCATACCCTAAGCTTACGCTGATGGGCAATGAACAGTTATCAATGAACAATGAGCCATGAGCGGCTCGCACCCATTGCTCATTGTTCATTATTGATTACCCATTGATAATCACGGCTCGTAGCCGCGGTTGTCTTTAAAGGCCTTGTTGTACTCGGCTTTGGCTTTGCGGGCTTTTTCGGCTTTTTGCTCGGCTTCCAGCTCTTCCATCTTGCGGCGCTGCTTGCCCTCACGCGAGAACTGGTCGTAGAGCAAGCTCACCGGGCTGGCGATGGTGGGCGTGGGCTTTTTCGGGGCGGTGGAGTCCACGGCGAAGAGCGGCTTGGGTTTGGGCGGACGCTTGGCGCCACTCACCACCGGGGGCTTGGGGCGCTTGATGTTGCGCAGCGCCTTGTTGATGTCGGCGCGGTCGGGCCGGTCGCTGGTCACTTGCACCTCGCCCAGGCGCACGCTGTCGCGCACCAGCTGAATGCGCACCACGAACTGCGAGAGGCCCGTGCCGCCCAGCGGCAGCCGCTGCGTCTTGAAGCCCAGGGCACGAAACTGAACGGTGTCGGTGGGCAGCGCGTCCACGGCGAAGCCGCCGGTGGCGTTGGTTACCACGCCACTACGTGTGCGCTGCACTTGCACCACGGCCCCTTGCACGGGCTGGCGGGTGCCGGCGGCGGTCACGGTGCCGCTCACGCGCACGGTGGGGGCGTCCTGCGCGTGCGCCGCGCCGGCTATGCCCAGCCACAGCCCCACCATTGCTAGCAACCAGCGCCTGGCCGCCCTGCGGCCGCTTCCTACCTTATCTGATGCACCTAAATTCATTCACCCCTTGAACACAAACTATCAACAAAATAACGCACTGGGGAGACAAAAAAAGCCCGCACCGTTGCAGGTGCGGGCCCAAAGCCAGAAGCAAAAAGCCGCTTGGCGCTATTTGATTTTGGTTTTGCCGCCGTTTTCGGGCTTGGCTTTGATGGTGCCGTCGTCGCCGTCTACCTTCATTTTGTTGCCTTCGGCGTCTTTCACTTTGATGTCGCCATCGGCTTTCACCTTCATTTTTCCGCCTTCACCGGCCGACATGGTGCCGGCGTCGCCGGCGGTCGTGCTAGCATCGGTGGTAGTGGTGGCCGAGGCCTGGCCCACGCTCATGTCCGACGAAGACATGGCGGGCTCTTCGTTCTCCATGTCGTAGTAGCTCGTGCGGCTGCTTTCGTAAGCCTGGTACTGCGTGGGGTCCACAAACACGGTTTTGAACTCGGCATCGGTTTCGGCCATTGAGGCGCGCATGGCGGCGGCCATGCCGGTGGTGTCGGTGGCGTACTGGGTGCGCATGTCGCTCATTTTCTTGTAGCGGTTCACGTACACGGTGCGGATTTTGGTCTTCGTGGCCTCGTCCGTGATTTTCATATCCGCCACCATTTTGTCGGCAATGCGCTGGGCACGGGCTTCGATGTCAGCTTGCGACATGGGGCCGGTGGTGGTCGTAGTCGTGGTGGTGGTCATGCCGTCGCCGGCGGCCACGGTGGTGTCGGTGGTTTTTTCCTGCGAACAGGAAGCCAGCGAAAGGGCAGCAGCGCCCGCGAGAATCAAGAGGGAATTTTTCATGAGAAGGGAGGTTAAAAGAACAACCGTAGATGGTTGGGGCGGCTTTACGGCAATGCCTGGGCAGATGTTACCTCGGCCGTGCTTCCCTCCTCATTTATTCAAGCCCGGCGTAATTCAAATACCGTTATTTCTGGGAGAAAGCCCACCCGGCCGGGGTAGCCCAAAAAGCCCAGCCCGACGTTGACGTACAGCTTTTGGCGGCCCTGCTCGTACAGGCCGGCCCACTGCTTGTACACGTAGCTCACCGGGCTCCACTTCAGGCCCGGCAGGTTCACGCCGAACTGCATGCCGTGGGTGTGGCCGCTCAAGGTGAGGTCGATGTCGGGGTAGTTCAGCACCTGCGCTTCCCAGTGCGAGGGGTCGTGCGAGAGCAAGATTTTGAACGGCGCGTCGCCGCTTTCGGCGTGGGCTTTGGGCAGGTTGCCGTGCTTGGGAAAGTTGGCGTGGCTGCTCCAGTTCTGCACGCCGAGCACGGCAATCTTGTCGTTGCCGCGGGTGATGGTGTGGCTGGTGTCGTTGATGAGCGTCCAGCCGATTTTGGCGTGGTTCTGCATCAGGCGCTCCAGGTTGGCACGCTTCTCGGCGGCGCTGCCCCACTGCACGTAGTCGCCGTAGTCGTGGTTGCCGAGGCTGGAGAAAATGGGCAGGTCGGACTTGATGCCCTGCAAGGCCGGAATGTGGGGCTCCACTTCGGTGGCGCGGTTGTTCACCAGGTCGCCGGTCATCAGAATGAGGTCGGCGCCCTGCCGGTTAATCATGGCCACGGCGCGCTGCAGCGGCTCGGTGGAATTGAAGCTGCCGGTGTGCAAGTCCGAAATCTGCAGCACCTTGAAGCCATCAAAAGCGGCCGGCAAATTCGGGTAGCGCAACGTCACGCGGCGCACCTGGTAGTCGGTGGCGCCCTTCACCATGCCCCAGAGCAGGCCAATGAACGGGATGGCGCCCAGGCCCAGGGCCAGCTTGGCCAGGAACTCGCTGCGCGGAATGGCGTTGGCTTCCATGCCCGCCGGCCGCGTGGCCGAGCTCACGGCCCAGCGCCCCAGCCGGGTGAGGTCTTCCAGCAGCAAGGGAATCAGAATAACCAGCTTGGCCGCCAGCAACAGCAGCGGCAGGCTCATGAGGTAGCTTTTGAGGACGGTGTTGCCCATTTGCCGGGTCGAGCCCGCCCAAAAAGCCAGCGCCCACACGCCCAACGACACCACCCAATAGCCCACGGCCACGCCCCGGCGCGCGCCCGGCGACAAATGCTGCGCCAGCGTGCGCGTGGCTTGATACCCATACCATTCGGCCAGAAGTATCAGGCCCAACACCAACCACATTACAATCGGATTTCGCATAATCAGTAATAAGGCGGACCGGTCCGCCAGTGCATAACGCCAAGATAGGCTTGGGGTTTAAACGCACCCACTCTGCTTTTGCTTTACATTTAACGTTCTTTTTCCCCTCTACCAACGCCGTGCCGCATGGAAGCCCCTGACAGCCTGCCCGAACAACCCCCGCGCACGCCGCCCTACGCCGCCCCCGCCGCGTCGGGCATCAAGAGCTGGGCCGAAGACGACCGGCCCCGCGAAAAGCTGATGGC
>DASVTG010000628.1:0-1952 GCA_036387695.1 Hymenobacter sp.
TTTGAGGGCAAGCTGACGTCTTCCAAGTGGGCGGCCATCGCCAAATGCTCGCAGGACACGGCCGGGCGTGACATTCAGGCGCTGGTGGAGCAGCAGATTCTGGTGAAGGAAGCAGCGGGCGGGCGTAGCACGGCTTATCGGCTGGCGTAGAATGGAGCAGGAAAAAAGACCGTCATGCTTCGACTCCGCTCAGCATGACGGTCAGATTATTGTTGTTCTATTACGCTGGAAAAGCCCTACATCCCGTTCCCCTTCGACACCTCCAGGCCCCAGTTGCGGCCTTTCTCCACAGCGGGCACGCCTTTCTCCAGCCACACCGGGGCCGGCTGGCCTTTCAGGTAGTGGTCGAAAAACTGCAGCTCGCGGATGGAAATGTCTTTGCGGTTTTCGCGCTTGATGAGGTTGTGGGCCTCGCCGTTGTATTGCAGCAGCCACACGGGCTTGCCCAGGCGGCGCAGGTCGGTGAACATTTCGATGCCCTGGTACCACGGCACGGCGCCGTCGGCGTCGTTCGACATGATGACCACCGGCGTCTGCACCTTGGGCAGCTGAAACAGCGGCGAGTTGCGGATGTAAGCGTCCTGCTTTTCCCAGAGCGTGCCGCCGATGCGGCTTTGGGTGCGCTCGTACTGGAACTGCCGGCTCATGCCCGTTTCCCAACGGATGCCGCCGTAGGCCGAGGTCATGTTCACGACGGGCGCGCCGGCCCAGGCGGCGGCGTACATGTTGGTTTGGGTGATGAGGTAGGCCACCTGGTAGCCGCCCCAGCTTTGGCCCTGCAAGCCGATGTGCGCGGCGTCGACCCAGCTGTTTTTCTTCAAGTCCTCCACGCCGGAATTGATGAATTCCACCGCCGACGGACCGGGTTCGCCGATGGTGTAGCTGATGTCGGGCGTAAACACCAGGTAGCCGTTGCTGGCAAACATGGCGATGTCGAGCCGTGACGGCGTGGGCGCAGGCCCCTGGTAGCGGTAGAGTCCTTCCGACAGCTTTTCGTAGAAATACACCACCATGGGGTACTTCTTGGCTGGGTCGAAGTTCTCGGGCTTGTACAGCACGCCGGTGGCTTTGTAGCCTTTCGGGGTGGTCCAGTGCGTGAGCTCGGCCGTGAACCAGTTGTAGTCCTTCTGCTGGGCGTTGATGGCGCTGAGCTTGGTCTCCTTTTTGAGGTCGCTGCTCACGTACACGTCGGCCGGACGGCTCACGTCAGACTTGGTGTAGAGGAAGTTGCGGGCGTTTTTGGCCTGAATCAGGTTGGAGTAGCCCATCGGAGCCATCAGCAGCAGCTCGGGGCTTTTGGTGCTGGCCACGCTTTTTTTGTAGTAGCCCCAGGTTTTGTCGGTTTCGTTCTGCACCAGCAGCATCAACTCGTCTTTGGGCTCCAGAAACTTCTTTTTGTCCACCGGATTGCGGTAGCGGAAAATCAGCTTGTTCTTGCGGCCCAGGCCGTTGGTGAAGTTGGTGGCGAGGCCGGTTTTGGGGTTGATTTTCCAGATGTCGTACCGGTCGTAAATCAGTACGGCTTCGTCGTTTTTCGTCCAGGCGGCCAGACCGTAAGGGTCCGGGTCGGTGGGCGAGTCGTTCTCCTCGTCGGTGAAGGAAACGCCGGCTTTTTGGGTCAGGTTGGTGGTTTTGCGGGTGGCCACCGAGAAGGCAACCCACGCTTTGGCCGCGTCGTCGTACCACACGGCGTAGTCGCCGTGCGGGGAAATCTGGAACCGGCTTTTGGCCGCCTTCGGGTTGATGGCGATGCGCTCGCCGGTGCGCGTCGAAACCAGGTAGGCTTGCTTGCGGGTGTTGCCTTCCCACTGCATCGACACGCGCTTGGCGGTGTCGGTCACGGCCAGCACGTACTCGGCGTTGGTGTTGTCGGCCAGGTAAGAATCGCGCAGGTACTCGTCCTCCAACTGCACAAATTTTCGGGCCTGCTTGGGGTACAGCACGGCCAGGTA
>DASVTG010000629.1:0-3258 GCA_036387695.1 Hymenobacter sp.
ACTGACGGGGAATGGCAGATTGGTGGGTGGCGGCGGAGAGCGGCTCACCCCTGCTACTGTGCCCGCAGTGCGTGGTTTAACCGAGCCGGAAAGCAGGGACTAGCGGGAACTGACACGGCCGGTGGACGCTTTGTCTAGGCAATGCCCTTTCCGGGTGAAGGGGCGCCGGGTTTCCTCCGGGGGCTCCCTGCTTCTACTATCTACTATCCTGCGCTTCTATGAAAGTGTTCCAATTAGCCGTTACAAGCTGGCTTGTTATGTTACTGGCCGCCGGCAGCTTCAGCGTAGAAGCGCAGCCGACCGCTCGCTCCGCGAAGGCCCCCGCTGCCACGCTAAAAAAGCGTGTCGTTTTCTTCGGCAATAGCTTGACCGCCGGATACGGCGTGGCCGCAAAAAGCAATTTGCCGAGTCTTATTGCCCAAAAGATTGACTCCGCGGGCTTGGGTTACCAAGTGGTGAACGCGGGCATTAGCGGCGAAACCACGGCGGGCGGACTGGCCCGGGTGGGCGCCGCGCTGCGCCAGCCCGTGGATGTATTCGTGCTGGAATTGGGGGCCAACGACGTTTTCCGGTTCGTGCCGGTGCCCGAAATTCGCCGCAACCTGCAAGGCATCATCGACGCCGTGCGCAAGAAGAACCCCCGGACACGAATTGTCATTGCCGGCCTGCAAATCCCTGGCGATTTTGGCCCCGGGTACGTCACTGACTTTCAGGCCATATACCGTGAGCTTGCCACCAAAAACCGGGCGGCCCTCATTCCCTACCTGTTGGCCGGTGTGGGCGGCGTGCCCGAACTGAACCAGGAAGACGGCATTCACCCCACCGCGGCTGGCTACCGCATCGTGGCCCGCACGGTGTGGAACACGCTGGGCCCGCTGCTTCAGCCCGCTGCGGCGCAGTAAGTCAGCTAGTTGCGGTCCACGCGCAGCCATTTAGCGGGGAAACAGCAGAGCTGCTGCGGGCCCGCTTTCTGGCGCTAGCCCAAATGGTGGCCGTTGAGCCAAACGCAGCCCTTGTCCCAGGCGCGACGTGTTGAGCTAGGTATCGCCGACTTTGCTCATGGGGAAGGTGGCCCAGCGCACCGGAGCCCGGCGGCGGTAAGCCGCCACGCATCGTGGTTCTTGGCTGCGCGCTTTCAGGCCGGCGGTGTTTTGCAGCCAGTAGGGTAGCCGCTGAATTCCCGCTCGCGTAGGGACTGGGCCGGAGCACCCACATGCCGGGAAAAAAGTAACGCAAGACTGCTTGGGAAAGGAAGCGGCCGGTGAATTGGCCGCGCCCGCAACCGGGGCAGGGTCCGGAAAATGAAGGGGGCGGAAAGTAGTACGCCAAGTGCAGGCGAGCTTCCTGAAAGTGGGCGCGATGGCCGGTTCATGCATCCGTGGTTCTGCGGGTGGGCGCCACGCGTATAAGGGCCTGCCTGCGCTGCCCAATTCCGCACTGCCCGAAACCGGTGGCGCTTGGTGCGCTCGCTGCTGACCGTGCTGGCTGCCGCCTGCTGGTGGCCCGCCGCGGCCCAAACGCCGGTGGCCAAGCACGGCGCCTTGCGCGTGCAAGGCAACCAAGTGCTCAACCAAACCGGGCAGCCGGTGAGCCTGGCGGGCAACAGCCTGTTCTGGAGCAACAGCGGCTGGGGCGGTGAGCGCTACTACACCGCCAACGTGGTGAATTGGTTGAGAACCAATTGGAACGCCGGCATTGTGCGCGCCGCCATGGGCGTGGATGAAGCCGGGGGCTACCTCGAAAACCCCGCCCGCGAAAAAGCCAAAGTGAAGGCCGTGGTCGATGCCGCGATAGCGGCCGGGATGTACGTCATCATTGACTGGCACTCGCACAGTGCCGAGCGGCACCAGGCCGAAGCCATTGCCTTCTTCCGGGAAATGGCCACCACCTACGGCACCCGGCCCAACGTCATTTACGAAATCTATAACGAGCCCCTGCAAGTGTCCTGGACCGGGGTGGTGAAGCCCTACGCCGAGGCCGTGACCGCCGCCATTCGCGCCATCGACCCCGACAACCTCATCGTGGTGGGCACGCCCACCTGGTCGCAGGACGTGGACGCGGCCGCCGCCTCGCCGCTGGCGGGGGTTAACATCGCCTACACGCTGCACTTCTACGCCGCCAGTCACAAAGCCTCGTTGCGCGACAAAGCCCGCCTTGCCCTGAGCCGGGGCGTGGCCCTGTTTGTGACCGAATGGGGCGCGGTTGACGCCTCGGGCGGCGGCGCGGTCGACGCAGCTTCCACCCAGGAATGGATGGATTTCCTGAAGGCCAACAACATCAGCCACGCCAACTGGGCGCTGAACGACAAAGCCGAAGCCGCCTCGTCCCTGGTGCCCGGCACCAGCCCCACCGCGGCCTGGTCCGACAGCTTCCTCTCGGCCTCGGGCCGCCTGGTGAAAGGCTACATTCAGAACTGGGCCGGCGCGGGCACCCCCACTACTCCTCCGCCCACCACGCCTCCGCCCACTGCCGGCACCGCCACCAAGGTAGAAGCCGAAAGCTACCAGGCCATGTCGGGGGTGCAAACCGAGGCCACCACCGACGCGGGCGGCGGCCGCAACGTGGGCTGGCTGGACGCCGGCGACTGGGTGTCGTATACCATCACCGTGCCCACGGCGGGCACCTACACCGTGCAGTACCGGGTGGCCAGCGCCACCACCGGCGGCCAGCTTAGCCTGGAGCAAAACTCCGGCGCCACCAAGCTGGGCACCGTCTCGATGCCCAACACCGGCGGCTGGCAGAACTGGACCACCGTGTCGGCCACCGTTGCGCTCAAGGCTGGCCAGCAGGCCATTGCCATCGGCGTGCCCGTGGGCGGCTACAACATCAACTGGTGGAGCTTTGCCAAAACCGCGGCTGCGCGCCCGGCCGGCGCCCCAGCAACGGCCCCAACGGAAGCCGCGGCGGCCCCCACGCTCTACCCCAACCCCGTGCAACAGCGCCTGAACCTGAGCTTGGGCCAAGCCGTGCCCGGACTGCGCCTTATCCCTCGGCCCGCAGCACTTCCAGGGGCGAGCGGCGCAGCACGTCGCGGCTGTTGAAGAGGCCAATGGCCGCGGTGAGGGCCGTGACCAACGCCGCCAGCCCCAGCAGCGGCAGCACCGCCGGCCCAAAGCCCACCTCGAACACCCAGATGGCCAGTGCCCACGCCGCCAGCACGGCCAGTCCGATGCCGGCCAGCGCCGCCAGCAGCCCCAGCAGGCCGTATTCCACCAGCGTGATGCGTAGAATCTGGCTGCGGCTGGCGCCGAGGGTGCG
>DASVTG010000630.1:0-3856 GCA_036387695.1 Hymenobacter sp.
GACTTCACCTTCCTCGACCTCAACAAAAGCCGCGTCGAAACCTCGCGCTTCGAGGTGGGCGGCCTCACCAGCAACGCGGCCCGTTACCAGGCTTTCCTCTACGGCGACCGCAACCTCTACCGCCCCGGCGACACCGTGCGCACCAACACCGTGGTTCGCACCGACGACTGGCAAACCCCGCCCGCCAACCTACCCGTGAAAATCCGCCTGCTGCTGCCCACGGGCAAGGAATACAGCAGCCTCCGCCAGAAGTTGAGCGCCGCCGGCTCGTTCGAAAGCCGCTTCATTCTGCCGCCCGCCATCATGACCGGGCTCTACACGATGGAAGTGCTGACCGGCAACGACGTGCTGCTGACGTCCAAGCAAATCAGCGTGGAAGAATTCATCCCCGACCGCCTGAAAGTGAGCGTGAGCGCTGCCCCCACCGTGCTGAAACCCAGTCAAACCGTAACGGCCACCATCAGCGCCCAAAACCTGTTTGGCCCGCCCGCGGCCGACCGCAAGTTTGAGGTCGAGTTCTCGCTGAAAGAGAAAAGCTTCACGCCCAAAAACTTCCCTGGCTACTCCTTCGACATCAACAGCGGCGAGCGGCGCAAAACCGTTACTTCGGAAGACGGCGAAGAGACGACCACCACGCCCACCTCGCGCTTCGAAAAAACCACCCGCGAGGGCGTGACCGATGCCACTGGCAAAGCCACCGCCACCTTCGACGTGCCCGAAGTGCGTGACCTGGGCACGCTGGAAGGCGTGGCCTTCGCCACGGTGTTCGACGAAACCGGCCGGCCCGTGAACCGTCTCGCCACCTTCGACGTGCAAACCCAGGCCACCATGTTCGGCATCCAGGACCTGCCGGAGCTGCTGAACACGCGCCAGGCCGCCACCGTGCGCCTGCTGGCCCTCACGCCGCAGGGCAAAGTGACCAACGCCCAGGCCCAGATAAAAGTGGTGCGCCTGCTCTGGGAAACCGTGCTGGAGCGCCAGGGTGGCCGCTACGTCTACAATTCGCAGCAGCGCGAGCAGACCATTGTGGCCCGTACGCAGGCCGTGGGCAACGGCACGGCGTTCAGCTTCACGCCCCTGAACTCCGGCGAATACGAGGTACGCATCAGCCGGCCCGGCGCCCTGAGCTACGTGGCGCAGCGCTTCTACGCCTATGGCTACGGCGACACCCAGGCCAATTCTTTCGAGGTGAACAACGAGGGCGAGGTGACCATCGAGGCCGACAAAGCCAAGTACGAACCCGGCGAAACCGCCAACCTGCTCCTGAAAACGCCCTTCCCCGGCCGCGTGCTCGTAACCGTGGAGCGGGGCCACGTACTCGACCATTTCTACGTGACCACCGACCAGAAATCGGCCCAGGTCAAAATCCCCATCAAGGCCGAGCACGTGCCCAACGTGTACGTGACGGCCACGGCCATCCGCGCCATTTCCGACAATCGCCTGCCGCTCACCGTGGCCCGCGGCTTCGTGCCGCTCACGGTGGAAAAGCCCGGCGCCCGCCTCGCGGTGGCCATTGCCGCGCCCGCCGCCAGCCGCTCGCAGATGTTCCAGACGGTGGAAATCACCACCGCGCCCCGCGCCCAGGTCACGCTGGCCGTGGTGGACGAGGGCATTCTGCAAATCAAAAACTACCTCACGCCCGACCCCTACGGCTACTTCTACCAGAAGCGCGCCCTCGAAGTGTCGGCCTTTGACATGTACCCGTTCCTACTGCCCGAGCTGGGCACCAGCAGCAGCGGAGGCGACGCCGCCGACCTGCGCCGCCGCACCAACCCCGTGCCCAATCGCCGCGTGAAACTGGTGGCCAAATGGAGCGGCGTCCTCACCGCCGATGGCGACGGCAAAGTGCGCTACAAGGTGCGCGTGCCGCAGTTTTCTGGCGCGCTGCGCATCATGGCCGTGGCGTATAAAGACGACGCCTTCGGCAACGCCGAGCATACCATGAAGGTGGCCGACCCGGTTGTGATTTCGACGGCGCTGCCGCGGTTCATGAGCCCGGGCGACACCGTTACGGTGCGGGTAACGCTGACAAATACAACTAGCAAGCACCTAAAAGGCATGCTCTCAATTAATAGAAATGATGGCAAAATCAACTTCGCCTTGCCACCAAATATGAGGTCTGATGGGAATTATTCTCATTACGGTACCACTAAAGAAGAATTAGACAATGGCCTTGACGGCGTCACGGTCAAATATGACTTAGAACCTAATGCTGAGGGGAAAGCACAGATTGTTTCTATAGTTGCACAGAGAGGCATTGGCAATACTGGCATAGTAGTTAAGGCTTTCCCTAATGTTGATAGACCTGGCGATTTATCGAACGCAAAACCCATATCTACCGAAACCATTGAACTTCCTATCCGGCCCGCTTCTTCGCTCGAAAAGCGCACTGGCAGCGGCGTGCTGGCCGGCGGCACCTCGCTCCCGCTCAACCTGAAAACCGACTTCCTGCCCGCCTCGCTCACCAGCCGGCTGGTCATTAGCCGCTCGCCGCTCGCGGAGTTCAGCAAGGACTTGCGCTACCTGCTGCAATACCCCTACGGCTGCCTGGAGCAAACCGTGTCGGCCGCTTTCCCGCAGATTTATTACGCCGACCTGGCCGCCACTTTGCAGCAGAAAACCGGCGCCACGG
The DNA here is from genome assembly GCA_036387695.1 of Hymenobacter sp. Lineage (GTDB taxonomy): Bacteria > Bacteroidota > Bacteroidia > Cytophagales > Hymenobacteraceae > Hymenobacter. Next base: position 2,633 of record DASVTG010000630.1, read on the forward strand.
CCAAAAACCAGCGCTACAACCCCAACTACCACGTGCAGGAGGCCATTCGCAAGATTGAGAGCATGCAGCTCTACAACGGCAGCCTGAGCTACTGGCCCGGCGGCGACTATGAAAACTGGTGGGCCACCGCCTACGCCACCCACTTCCTGCAGGAAGCCCAGCGGGCCGGCTTCGCCGTGAACAAGTCGGTGCTCGACAAAACCCTACGCTACCTGCAGTTTCGCCTCAAAAAGCGCGAAACCGAGCCCTACCAGTATTTCGACATCAACAACATCGCGCGGGAGCGAACCATTGCCAGCAAGGAAATTGCCTACTCGCTCTACGTGCTGGCCCTGGCCGGCCGCCAGGACGCCGTGGCCCTGAACTACTACAAAGCCAACCGTCAATTCCTGGCCGAAGACTCCAAATACCTGCTGGCCTGCACCCAGGCCCTGCTCGGCAACCAACGCCAGTTCCGCGCCCTGCTGCCCACCAAGTTCGGCGGCGAACGAGCGGCCAAGCGTGCCCTGGACGGCTCATTCTACTCCCCCATCCGCGACGAAGCCCTGGTGCTAAACGCCCTGCTCGAAACCGACCCCAACAACCCGCAGGTGCTGGCCCTGGCCCGGCAGCTCAGCCGCCAGCTGCGCAACGCAGGTTGGCTTAACACTCAGGAGCGCGCCTTCGCCCTGCTGGCCCTGGGCAAGATGGCCAAGCGCGACGCCCGCAGCACCGCCACGGCCACCGTCTCGGCCAATGGCAAAGCCCTCGGCAGCTTCACCGGCAAGGACCTCATCATTAACAACGTGGCCAACCGCGCCCTCAGCCTGCGCGCCACCGGCAGCGGCAACCTCTACTACTTCTGGGAAACCGAGGGCGTTTCACCCACCGGCCGGGTACTGGAAGAAGACAGCTACCTGAAAGTGCGCCGCCAGTTCCTGAACCGCACCGGCCAGCCCCTGGGCACGCCCACCTTCACCCAGAATGACTTGGTGGTGGTCAAAATCACCATCGAAGCCGGCGACGCGGCCGGCACCGTGAAGAACGTGGCCATCACCGACCTGCTGCCCGCCGGCCTGGAAATCGAAAACGCTCGCCTCGGTGCCGTCCGCGAGCTCGACTGGGCCAAAGACGCCGCCACCCCGGATTATTTGGACGTGCGCGACGACCGGATTAACTTTTTCACCACGGCTACGAACACGCCCAAGGCCTTTTACTACCTAGCCCGAGCCGTGTCAAAAGGCA
>DASVTG010000631.1:0-7771 GCA_036387695.1 Hymenobacter sp.
TGCCTCACGGTGATTGAGATAACCGACCGCTGCAACCTCACCTGCCCCACCTGCTACGCCGAAAGCAGCCCCACCCACGGCCGGCACCGCTCCCTGGAAGAAGTGGAAGCCATGGTGGACCTGGTGGTGGCCAACGAAGGCGAGCCCGACGTGATTCAGATATCGGGTGGCGAGCCCACGCTGCACCCGCAGTTCTGGGAAATCCTGGACATGTGCAAGCGCAAGCCCATCAAGCACCTGATGGTGAACACCAACGGCGTACGCCTGGCCAAAGACGAAGCCTTCGTGGCGCGGCTGGCCACGTACTCGGGCGCCTTCGAGGTGTACTTGCAGTTCGATTCTTTCCGCAAGCACGTGCTGCTCACCATGCGCGGCCGCGACCTGCGCGAAGTGCGCCAGCAAGCCATTGCCAATCTGAACAAGTACAACCTCAGCACCACGCTGGTGGTGACCTTGCAAAAGGGCCTGAACGACGACGAGATGGGCGACATCATCGACTACGCGCTGAAGCAGAAATGCATTCGCGGTGTCACGTTTCAGCCCACGCAGGCGGCCGGGCGGCTCGATAACTTCAACCCCGAAACCGACTCGTTTTCGCTAACGGAAGTGCGGCAGGGCATCATCGACCAAAGCCCCGTTTTCACTGCGGCCGACCTGCTGCCCGTGCCCTGCAATCCCGACGCGCTGGCCATGGCCTACGCCCTGAAGCTCGACGGCGAAGTATTCCCCCTCACCCGCTACATCGACCCGGCCGAGCTGCTCACCAACAGCAGCAACACCATTGTGTACGAGCGCGACCCGCGCCTGCGACAGCACATGCTCAAGCTGTTCAGCACCGCCAATACCGTGGACACGGTGGTGCCCGAAATCAACCAGCTGCTGTGCTGCCTGCCGCAGGTTTCGGCCCCCAATCTGGGCTATGAAAACCTGTTCCGCATCATCATTCTGCAATTCATGGACGCGTGGAATTTCGACGTGCGCGCGGTGAAAAAGTCCTGCGTGCACATCGTGAGCAAGGACCTGAAAATCATTCCCTTTGAAACAATGAACATCTTCTACCGCGACGCCGAGAAACTCGCGCGGCTGGAAGAGTTGCGGGCCGAGCGGGTAGGCATTATCTAAATGCAACCATTTCTACCGCCCCCTACCCCGCCAGATGAACAGCCAAAAACGAATGGCTGCTTGATAATCCTGCTAGTGGGCTTGGTTGTACTACTGATAGGTTGGAGCATGTGCGGCCAACAACTTTAATTGCAGCAGCCATCCGACCCCGGTTCACTTTAGCGACACTACGTCAATGGAAAAGCCCACCTTTGGCAGCATCATCCGCAACAACCTGCTGGCTGTGCTGGCTGCGGCCGTGGTGCTGGGGCTGGCGGCGAAGTTCATTGACGAGTCCGCCATTTTTCTGTTTGGCCTCGTCTACCTCGGCCAAGCCTTGTTCAACCTGGTTCTGGGCTTTGCCCACCTCGGCCGGGGCCCGCAGGACGTGGGCGCCGCGCCCTATTTCTTGAGCATGTTTTTGGTGCTCATCATTGGGTTTGGGGCCTGCTCAGGCATTTTCATGGTCGCGGGGCACCTCGACGTCCGCTGAAGTCGGCGCGGGCTGGCACTTGGCACACGTATAAGTAGCCCGGCCGCCCACGTAATATTTATCGATTTTCACCTTGGGGTGGCGCGGGCAGAACGTGTGGGCGTCGTCGCTGGCGGGCGTGGCCGAGGTGTCCCACTCCCGGGCGTGAATTAGGAAGCTGGCCGGAAAATGCCGGTAGTTGGCTTCCTGGCTGATGGCCGTGCTGAGCACCAGCTGCACCGCCGCGTGCAAGGCTTTGCCTTCTTTTTCGGTCAAAGTAGCGCCCAGCCGCTCGGGGTGAATTTTGGCTTGAAACAACACCTCGTCCACAATCCAGTTGCCCAGACCGGCGGTAATGCCCTGGTCCAGCAGCAGCGGCTTGAGCAAGGTCTTGCGGCGGCTGAGCTTCTGGTGGAGCTCGGCCGCGGTTATTTCCAATGCATCGGGGCCAATCTTCTTGGCTTTCTGGTGCGCGGCGGCGCTTTCAGCCAGGCGAATTCTGCCGAATTTGCGCGGGTCGATGAAGGCCAGGCGCAGGCCGGAATCTTCCAGGTGCAGCGCCACGCGGGTGAAGCGCGGGGCGTCGGCCTCGTCGCGGTAGGCGCCCACGTCGCCGGTCATGCCGAAGTGCAGCACCAGCACCTGGCCGTTGTCCAGCTCCAGAAAGCAGTTTTTGCCCAGGCGGCTGGTGCCGGTGATGGTGCGCCCCACCAGGCCGGCGCGGAGCTGGTCTTCGGGCGTGGCCAGCACGTGGGCATCGTTCACCTGCACGGCGGCAATGGTTTGGCCCACGGCCAGTTCGTTGATAAAGCGACGGTAGGTTTCTACTTCGGGGAGTTCGGGCACGTGGGAAGGGTTGAGTTTTAAATGTTGAGGGATAAATTAAACACCCCCGGAACCGTCATGCTGAGCGTAGTCGAAGCATCTCGCGTGTGGTGGTGACCCTTTGCTAATGATTGAATTACTGCCGCACGCGAGATGCCTCGGCTGCGCTCGGCATGACCGTTTTTAACATGGCCAACAAGCCAAATCCACTCACGGTTGCAATCCCTTCCTACAAATCCCCGCGCAGGCTGCCTTCCAGCACCACCACGCCCGTCCCGCCAATCTGCACCGTTTCGATGGCTTCGCGGGGCCCGTTGATGCGCACCTGCACCATGCCGGCGCGGCCCATGTCGTGGCCCTGCTCGGCCATGAACTCCGCCGATTCAAGGTAGCCGTGGCGCCAGAGGTAGGCCGCCATGCCGCCGGTGGCCGAGCCCGTCACGGGGTCTTCCGACACATCGGGCGGCGTGCCGAAGTGGCGCGCAAACGTGTGGCCCGCCGGCGTGGCCCCGCCCAGGCAAAACAGGTGCGGGCTGAAAAAGTCGCTGCTGGCGCGGTAGCGGCCCAGGCCGGCGGCATCGGCCACGTGAGCGCGGCGCAGGGCGGCGTGGTCGCGCAGCAGCACCATGAGCTGCGGGGTGCCCGTGCTCACGGTTTGAATGGGCGCGCCGGGCAGCACATCGTCCGGCGTCAGCCCGAACAGCGGCAGCACGTCTTCGGGGGCGTGCACGGCCCCGAACACCGGCCGGCGCTGCGTCATCCACACCAACGCGGGCTCGCCGTCGGCGCCCGGCAACACGTCCACCCGAATGGGGCCGTGCAGCAGGTTCAGCGTCAAAACCAGGGCGGAGCCGTCGGCCGGCAAGGCCACCCGGCCCGCGTGCAGCAGCGCCGTGACCGTGGCAATGGTGGGGTGCCCGGCCAGCGGAATTTCTTCGGCCGGCGTGAAATACCGCACCGCATACTCCGTGCTGCCGGGAGCTGCCGAGTCCACGAAAGCCGTCTCCGACTGATTGAATTCCCGCGCCAGCTGCTGCCGCCTGGCGGGCGTCAGGGCCTCGGCGTCGAGCACCACGGCGCAGGGGTTGCCGCGCAACGGCTGGGTGGTGAAGGCATCGACGAGCAGAAAGGGCCGCATAAGAATTTGCAATGTGTATAATGAACAATGAGCAATAAAGAACCGGCAAACGTGCCAACATTCTTCATTGCTCATTGCAAATTCTTCCTTAAGCGAAGCGTTACGACGGGTCGTGCAGCTTGGCTACGCGCTGGCCTTCCTTGTCGTACACGTCGCCGCGCGGCGTGATGAAGAGGCGCCGCTGCTGGCCGTCGGTGAGCACGAAGGGGAACGTCTCGTCGCTGGTGCGCGTCACGCGGCCCACCACCTGGGCGTTGTCCTGGTCGTCCACGCGCACCACTTTCAGGGCGTTGGTGAGGTAGTAGCGCTGGCTGGGGTCGTTGCGGAAAGTGAGCTGGCCCACGAGGCGCACGGCGTTGCCGGTCGACTGGCTCACGGCCACCATTTCGCCGGCCTCCACGCCCGACTGCGCCACCGGCAGCTCGCGCACCGGCGCGTTGTTGTAGGTAGGCCGGGCGGCCGGCTGCGGGCGGACGGCGGCTATCACGGCCGGCGCGGCCGAGGGCACGGCGGCTTTGTTGCTGGCCACAATTTGATTATTGGCCCGCTGCCAGCCCTGCCCGATGGCGGCCAGGCGCGGCGTGCGGCCGGGGTGCGTGGGAGAGCCCTGGTCGTCGGACACGGTGGCCATGGCGGCCTGCGACTGGGCCAGGCTGGCGCCCAGCTTGCGCAGCACAAAGCCGGAGAACTCATCGGCTTCCAGCTCGTCGGCGGGTTGCGAGCCGCCGCCGCGCAGGGTGTGGCCGTTGAGGTGGTGGCCCATTTCGTGGGCCAGGATGCTGATGCCGGCCCAGTCGGTGTGCCCGGCGCGGTTCACGGCGTTCAGGAAGTCGGGGTTGTAGAGCAGGAAACGCTTGCCGTCGTACACCACGGCAGCGGCGTTGTCCACCTGCCGGGTGGCACGCAGCTCGAAGCGGGCTTTCAGGCCCACCGCGTCGGTGATTTCGCGGATGACGTCGGTCGGAGCCGGGGCCGTTTGGGCCTGCGCGGGCGCCACCAACAGTACCGGAAACGCCAGCAGCAGCGGCGCGGCCAGGCGGTTAATAAAACGAGGAAGAAAAGTCATGACAGGAAGAAGCGAAAAATGGATGACTATTGACCAGAACCAAGGCAAGCGCAGTACCAGATATTGCAGCTGGCAACGGATAGGCAGCTGGCGCGCAACACGTTTTTGCAACGCGCCAAACGTGCAACGACAAGGCCTTTTTTTCATTGTGAGCCGGCCCGCACCTGCCAATTCTCAGAACTGGTTTCTGGCTGCTTGAATAACGAATACGGCCGGCTTGCAGTTCAATAAATAGAGTCGCACGAAGGGCCCAACGGTTGCGTTTTGATTCTGCCATTTGGGCCCGGAGTAACTTTGCAAGTCCGGGCCATACTGCTCTCTTTTACCGACTTGCTTTCTGGATGAACCAAGCCCACATTCACCTCATTGTCAACCACGTGCCCATTGTGGGCAGCTTGTTCGCTGCGGTGCTGCTGGGAGCGGGCCTGCTGCAGCGCAGCATCACGCTGACCAAGGCCGGCCTGGTGGCGGTGCTGGCCGCGGGGCTCTTGTGCCTGCCCGCGCAGCTTACCGGCCAGGGCGCCGCCGAAATCGCCGCGGACCTGCCTCGCGTCAGCCGGGCCCTGATGCAGAACCACGCCGCGGCGGCCGAGCTTGGTTTTTGGGCCGTGGAAGTTGCCGCGGCGCTGGCGCTGTTTGGCTTGCTGCTTTTCAAGAATGCCTCGCCGCGCGCTTGGCTGTTGGCCTTGCTGGCGCTGGTGGCCACGGCGCTCAGCTTCGGCCTGCTGGCGCGGGCCGGCAACTTGGGCGGCCAAATCCGGCACACCGAAATCCGGGAAGGCTTTGGCACTCCGGACGAGCTGTGAATATTAATGGTTATCGTGGTTTCGCCGCTGGGGTACGCCTGCCGGTCCGACGCCCCAGGCGTCCGACCAGTTGTTGGGAGGACTTCCGAACGGCTATGTTCGGCCGGCAACCGGTCGACGTACTCTGATGGCGAAACGGCGCTAACGATTAATGATTAACCATTAGTGGTTAGCGGTTACTCTGTTTGCCACTTTCTGCATACTTACGTAAGACCTTTCATTAATCGTTAATCATTAACCATTAACCATATGGCTTTCCCTTTTTTCGGCGACGACAAATCCACCGTGGCGCGTTTGCTGGACACCCTGCCCCAAGCCGGCCGCCTCGAATGGATAGGGCCGCGGCCGGTGCGGCGGGCGCCCGCCATATCGGTCCAGGAAGCAGAGCTGAAAACTGACTCGCACCTGCTCGGCGACCACGCGCGCCCCAAAACCGGTGGCAAACGCCAAATCACGCTCATTCAGCACGAGCACTTGGCGGCCGTGGCCGGCTTTTTGGGCCTGAATGCCCCGGTGGACCCGGCCCGCCTGCGCCGCAACCTGGTGGTGAGCGGCCTAAACCTGCTGGCGCTGAAAAACCGCCGCATCCAAATCGGCGAGGAAGTCATTTTGGACATCACGGGCGAGTGCCACCCGTGCTCCCGCATGGAAGAGGAACTGGGGCCCGGCGGCTACAACGCCATGCGAGGGCACGGCGGCCTCACGGCGCACATTGCCCAAGGCGGCACCATCCGGGTGGGCGACGTGGTGCGCGTGGTGGCCAAGGCAGCCACGGAGGCCGAGCCGCCGCTCATTCATTGAGCCACGGCTGGGTTTGTGGGCAAAAACATCATTCGCGGCAAAGCATTTTTTGGTGTTTATGCTGCTGTTTCTGCTCTAACACCCTACTTTAAATACAGTCTTTCCTAAGCAAAATCTACTTGCTTACTTATTTGTGTTCAGGGTTATGACCGGCACCGGTATGTCCAAAAGTTGTTTTGGCTATTTTTCCATCCAAAACAGGTTTGCCAACGTACTTAAGCTGAACTTTTCCGAGGGCACGATTTCATGCCTTTGAGGCAACACTTAACTCTTTTCCTCACTCATATTCCCACACATGTACACACCCCTACTTCCGCTGCCGGCCTGGGGCCGGCGCATACGTCATTTATTGGGTGCAGCGGTGCTGCTAGGCACTGCCGCTACGGCTCAGGCGCAAACAACGGTTTGGGCGCTGGGCACGGTGAGTGTGACCATACCTCCGCCTAGTCAGAACGTGCCAGCCAATCCCTTCTTCCCAGCTGGTGCGGCCGTTGGCACCCAAGGCATTGTGCCTTTCAACCCGAATGTAGACAACCAGCCCCAGGGGTTGGCGCAGCCTATTTCGGGGCTGACGAGCGGTCAGATTCTGGTGGGCATGGACTACCGGCCCAACACCGGCCAGTTATTCACCTTAGGCTACGATGCGGGCCTGGTGGCTGGCAACAACGCGCAGGTGTACACCTTGGACCCCGCTACTGGGGCAGTCACGGCCGTGGGGAGCTCCATCCGCTTGGAACTGGGCGGCGCTACCGCCCGCGTCGGCTTTGACTTCAACCCCACCGTGGACCGCATCCGCGTGGTGAGCAGCAACCGCGCCAACTACCGCCTCAACCCCAACAACGGGGCCGTGGTGGACGGCGATGCGGCCACGGCCGGTACCCAGCCCGACGGCAACCTGAACTACAACCCCGGCAACGCCACCGCTACGCCCCCCGTGCCGGCCGACGCCAACGCCAGCCTGACCCCGGGCGTGGGCTCGGCGGCTTATACCAACTCGTTTATCGGCAGCACCAACACGACGCTCTACGATATTGACGAGGTGAATGGTGGCATACTTGTCACGCAAAACCCACCCAACAATGGCACGCTCAATACCGTGGCGGCTATTTCCTTGGATGGCGTTCGGGTGGGCTCTGTCCCTGCGCTCGACCTTGACATCTATTTCGATGGCACCAACAACATAGGGTTTCTGTCATTAGTGACAAGCCCAAATCCAGGCGGGCTCTCGAGCAGCGACCTTTACCGGGTGAACCTGACCACTGGAGTCGCCACCGGCAAGGTGAACCTGATTCCGGCCAGCCCGTTTGCGCCTTTCAATCTGAACGACATTGCCATTCCGGTGACGCCGCCTACTCCTGGCCCGCTCGTAGGCCAGTTGGCATATGCCGTCACCGAGGCCAATGCCCTCATCAGCTTCGACACCCAGGCGCCTTCGGTGGTGCGCAGCCTGTCGTTCATCACCGGTCTGGCCGCAGGCCAGACGCTGGTGGGCACCGATTTCCGGCCCAACACCGGCCAGCTCTTCGGCTTGGGCTACAACCCCGCGGCCGGCGCCAACGACC
>DASVTG010000632.1:0-19901 GCA_036387695.1 Hymenobacter sp.
GCATGCGCAGCGAGAACACGCGGATGGTATCGAACAAGGGCACAAACAGGATGCCTACGGCCACCGACGGCGCCGCCGCCCCAAAGGGCTGGCCCACCCGCAGGCCCATTTCGATAAATTGAATGGCCAGCACCGACACGATGAAGCCGCACACCAGCGACCCGGTGTCGCCCATGAAGATGGGCGCACGGTGGAAATTGTAGCGCAAAAAGCCCAGCAGGCCGCCGATGAGGCACACCGCCACATAGGCGTAGTTGGCGAATTCGCGGCCGCCGTATACGTAGAAATAGTAGCCGAACGTGCTGCAGATAATCAGCACGATGGTGCCGGCTAACCCGTCGAGGCCGTCGATGAGGTTGATAGCGTTGGTGATACCCACGATGACGCCCAGCGTGAAGGCGTAGCTAACGCCCACCGGCAGGGTGCCAATGCCGAGGATGCCCTGGAAGCTGGTGATGCGCACGTCAGCCATTATCATCTCGATGCCGGTGGCCAGGAGCTGGCCCACAAACTTTTTGGCCACCGACATGCCGACCAGGTCGTCTTTCAGGCCCACAAAAAACAGGATGATGCAGCCGGCCAACAGTTCTTTCACCCCGTTTTGGAGCGGCGCAAAAATGGTGAGGGCCGACATGAAGCCCGCGAACACGGCCACACCGCCGAGCCGCGGGGTGAGCGACTGGTGCACGGTGCGCCCGTTGGGCGTATCGAGCATGTTTTTGAGGTGGGCAATGTAGATAATAGAGGGCACTGCAAACAGCGACACCAGCAACGCCCACATCCAGGACAAGCCCAGAGGAATATCGAAATGCATCATGTTAATAAAATAAAGGCACAGAGCCTAGCAGCGTAAACGGTAGGAATGCTAGCTATGCAGCACGCCCATTTGGTCGAGCAAGGCTATGTGCGTGAAGTTGTCGGGCACGATGGAGTCGGGCACGAAAATGAATTTTTTGTCAAAAATCTGGGGGCCGCGGTAGTAGCTCACCCAATACTGATTGTTGAGGTGGAACAGGGCCGGGTCGATGATTTCCACGGGCACGGCGGTGCGGGGCGGCACTTCCTCGAATAAGTAGCGCAAGGTGGAGGTGCGCACTTTTTCGCCGTCTTCCTGCTGGCCGTAGCCGTTGGCGTTCACGATGACGTTGCTGAGCGGGAAGGCATTGTGGTTGAGCAAGTACACCTGCCAAACAGGCAAGCCCTCGGGGGTTTGGGCGTGGTCATCGGGAATGACGGCTACCGAAACGCCTTCTACTGGGTCAAAAGAGATATCCTGTTTCATCACAAATACGAACGCAGTTCGCAGAATTACAGATTTTTGATTTCTTTACCGCTTAGTTAACGAGCGGTGCATTTGGTGAAGAATCCGACGCACTAGTGGCCCCGAGCAACTCCGACAAGTGAGGCAGCAACCTTTCTTGCACCTCAGCCACCGATACTGCTACGCCACTTAGTTCCTGCGACAGGGAAGTCACGGCTTTGTCGGTGATGCCGCAGGGCACAATGTGGCCGAAATACGAGAGGTCGGGATTTACGTTCAGAGCAAAGCCGTGCAGCGTGACCCAGCGGCTGCACTTCACGCCGAGCGCGCAGATTTTGCGGGGATTAGGCGCTCCCGTTTCCCAGCCAAGCCACACGCCCGTGAGGCCGGCAATGCGGCCGGCATTCAGGCCGTACTCGGCCAAGGTGCGGATGACTGCCTCCTCCAAGGTGCGTAGGTACCAATGGATGTCGGGGCGAAAATTGTCGAGGTCGAGGATGGGATACCCGACCAGTTGGCCGGGGCCGTGGTAGGTGATGTCACCGCCCCGATTGATGCGGTGAAAGCTGGCGCCGTGGGAAGCCAGGGCGGCATCGTCGAGCAGCAGGTGCTCGGGCTTGCCGCTCTTGCCCAGTGTATAAGTGTGCGGATGCTCGCAGAGCAGCAAATGGTTGGGGGTAGGCAGCGGGGCCGCATCGCTGCCTTCGGCCTGGCGGTTCTGCACCTTGATGGCCAGCGTGGCATCCATCAGGGCTTCCTGCAACTGCCAGGTGGGCACGTAGTCCACCAACCCCAGGCGTTGCACTTGCACGATGCGATTGGGGACAGCGAATGGCTCGACAGGTGCGGTGGCGTCGAGCAGCTGGGTGGAAAACTGTTCTACGGAGGAAGGCATGAGCGCGGGTTGATGAAACGGGACGCAAAGGTACTAACCGCTGTAGGCTTTGGCTTGCGCCTTCCTTACGGGTAGCTTGCGCTGCCCTGTGGCTGGTTGGCTCCGCCCAACCGGTGCCTGAATGCCGACGCGCCGCTAGCTTGCGGCCACCTGCTCCCCGTGCACCCCACCTTTTCCCCCTCCCCATGGCCCACGCTCCCCATGACCTTGGCCAAGCCGGCGAAGCCGCAGCCGCCGATTTTTTTGTGGCCGCGGGCTACGCAGTGCTGGCCCGCAGCTACCGGCACGGCCGCGCCGAAGTGGACTTGGTGCTGCAACGTGGCAGCGACTTGCTGGTGTTTGCGGAAATAAAAACCCGCTCTTCGAGCCAGTTTGGTCCGCCCGAGACGTTTGTGTCGGTGCGCAAGAAAGAGCTGTTTCGATTGGCAGCGACCCACTTGCAAGAAGAACTTGACTGGCGCGGTGATATTCGGTTTGACATCGTGGCGATAACACTGCTGGCGCAAGGCTTTCGCATCGAGCACTTTGAGGACGCTTTTTATTAAGCCAGCAAAAGCCGCGGGGCGGGGCGAGCATGTCGTGCTCACCCCGCCCCGCGGCTTTTGCTGTTTCCTATTTCGACCGTTTTGGCGTGGCTTTGGGCGCGGCACGCGGAACGGGCCGGCGCACACCGGGCCGTTCCTCTACCTCGGGCTGGCCGCGCTTGTCGATGTTTTTTTCTTTGTCGTAGACGAGCTTAGCGTTGCGGCTGAATTCACGCAACAGCTCGGGCTCAGTTACTTCTGGGTCGTAGCCTGATTCGGGATACTTAAACTCGTAGTGCCGGTAATTCTTCTTGGCTCCCCAAAAGTTGGTCCAGACGCCCACCCGACGGCCGTTCTCAAACTGCCCGCGCCACTCGGGCTGGCCGTTGACGTTGAACTTGGCGTAGTCGCCCTCCAGCTTGCCGTTCACGTAGGGCACCACTTCGTTGATTTTGGCGCGGTCCTCCCCGTAATAGCTCACGTTGGCATCGCGCGGGAACCCCATTTCGTAGTGCGTCTTGGTGAGCAGCACGCCGTTCTTATCGAACCGCTCCCAACGCAGGTGCCTGGTGCCCAGCGCGTAGTACCCAGTCTCAAGCACTTTGTTGTTTTGCAGCTTTTTGTAAGGGCCGTGCAGAATTTTTAGCGTGGGCTCGTCTTCCTCCACTGCCGCCAGCTTCAATATTTTGTGCTTCTTGGTGTCGTAATAGTAGTGAGCCGGCGCGTAGTCGCTGATGGTTTTAGGGTACTTCAGGAAGTAGAAAACCTCGATAATCTGGTTGCGTCCCTTGGGGCCGGTTTTGGTGAAAGCCCGCTTGGTTTTCTCGCCCAAGAAAACGTTTTTCTTCTTTTTCTTGGCCTTGCGCTGTGCTTCCTTGTCCTCGTCTTTGGCAGCCTTCTCTTGCTCTTTGGTGAGCACCACCTTGCGGGCGGTGCTAAGCGAAGGCTTGCCGTTGAGCGAGTCGCTGGTGCGCGTGAGGGTGTCCGAAAGCGCCGCTAGCGGCTCGGCGGGAGTGCTGTTGAACGACACGGCTTTGCGGGTACAAGCCCACGGCAACAGCGTAAGCAGCACCAGCGCAACACTCAGATAACGCAGCGGCCGGAGCCACAAACGGGAAATACGCATGAATCGCACGGAATATTATCGCGGCACTAACGCAAAGGTAGGTCGATTTGGTGCCCACCAGGGAGCCAATGAGGGAGGGAGTGGCTGAGTGAGGGAGCGACTGAGTGAATGAGTAAATGACAATTCCAGGCTTTCGCATTTGCTCCTTTGTCCACGCACTTGCCCGTTTACTCACTTACCCACTGAAAACCGTGCGCGTGTCCAAGTCGAGGCGCTGGCCGGCGGCCAGCAAATGCAGCTGCAAACCGTGCCCGCTGATGATGCGGCCCTCGGGCAAATTCGGCACGTTGTTGTGCGTGATGTGGGCCGCGTCCACCACCACCACCACTTCTTCGCCAAACACCTCGGCGGCTTGGCCGGGGCGCACGATGATGCCCGTTTCCTCGCCCAGCCCAATGCCGAGCAAGGTGGGCTGGGCCAGCACGGCGTGCATCAGGCGCGGGTAGCGGCCCCGCTCCACAAAGTGCTGGTCAAGCAACACGCCCGGCAGCAGGCCCAAGCCCGGCTTCACCTCGATGCGGCCCCCCAGGAGGCTGCGCCAGCCGTGCCCGTACACCAACATGAAATCGGCCACGGCCGAAGCTCCGGCGCTGGTGCCCGCCACGATGAATCCTTCTTCCTTCAAGTACTTCTCTTTGAGGATGGCCAAGAATTCGGTGTTCACCAAGAAGTCAGTGAGGCGCTCCTGGTCGCCGCCGGTCATGAAGACGAGCGCTGCACGGCGGAGGCGCTCAAGGGTGGCCGGCTCATCGGCGGGGTGGGTTTCGTCCACGGCCAGGTGCCGCACGTTGGGGCAGCCCAGGTTGTGCCAGGCGTGGGCGTAGGCGGCAGCGGTGCGGGCGGGCTGGCGGCGCGTGGCCGTGGTAAGCACCTCAATGGGCGCCGCTGAGTCAGGCAACAGGCTCGCCAGCAGCGAGAGCAGCGGGTCGTCGTCGCCGCCCCCTAACAGTACAAGCGTGCCTCGCGGCGTGGAAGTATGTGAAGTAGCAGCAACGGCCATAAACACGGTTTTGAGTAGGCAGTACGATGGTTTCGTCTGAAATGCCGCCCCCGGCCCATATCCTAACGGGTATTATTGGCTCGAAGCTGTGCTTTAGCCCTACTTTTGTGGTGCATTTTCTCTCTCCCAACCCCGCTTGCCTAGCGAAGCACCCTCCGCCCCCTCTTTTCATGCAGCCGCAGACCGTGGAAACCATCACGTCCCTGATTCAGGAGGGCGAATTTTTCAAGCTGAAACAGGTGCTCCGCGGCTTTCAGCCATCGGAACTGGTTTCGCTCATTGAGGAAGAAGAAGAACGGGAGCAGCTCATCATCTTCCGGTTGCTGCCGCTGAAGCTGGCCACGGAAGTGTTTGAATACCTGGACCTGGAAGTGCAACGGCATTTCCTCGATAACCTGGCGCAAGACAAGATGGCCGACATCCTGAACGAGATGTCGCCGGACGACCGAACGGCCCTGCTGGAATTCCTGCCCGCCAACTTCGTGGCCGAGCTGGTGCAAAGCCTTTCGGAGGAAGAACGCAAGGTGACCCTGCAGCTGCTGGGCTACCCCGAAGACTCCGTGGGCCGCCTGATGACGCCCGACTACATCGCCATTCGCGAGACGTGGACGGTGCAGCAGGTGCTCGACTACATCCGCCAGCACGGCGGGCAGTCCGAAACGCTGAGCATGCTGTACGTGACCGACGCGCAGGGCGTGCTGATTGATGACATCCGCATTCGGGAGTTCCTGCTTTCGGCCCCCACGGCCCGCGTGCGCGACCTGATGGACCGCCGCTTCGTGCAGCTCACCGCCGACCAGGACCAGGAGGAAGCCATCGACACGTTCCGGCGCAACGACCGCAACGCCCTGCCCGTGGTGTCGGACCAGGGCATTCTGCTCGGCATCGTGACCATTGACGACATCCTGAACATTCGCGAACAGGAAGACACCGAGGACATGCAGAAGCTCGGCGGTTCCGAGGCCCTGGACGAGCCGTACCTGGCGACTTCCATTTGGGGCATGGTGAAGAAACGAGCCGGTTGGCTGGTGATTCTGCTCATTGGCGAAATGCTGACCACCTCGGCCATGCACCACTTCGAAGACGACCTGGCGAAGGCCGCCGTGCTGGGCTTGTTTATCCCGCTTATCATTTCGGCCGGGGGCAACGCCGGCTCGCAAGCCACTTCGCTCATCATCCGGGCCATGAGTCTGGGCGAGTTCCGGCTCGGCGATTGGTGGCTGGTGATGCGGCGCGAGTTGCAGTCGGGGCTGCTGCTGGGCCTTATTTTGGGCGTGGTGGGCTCGCTGCGCATCGTGCTGTGGGCCACGGTTGTCGACCCCGGCTATTTTGGGCCGTACTGGCGATTGATAGCCGTGACGGTTGGCTTCTCGCTGCTCGGCATCGTGCTGTGGGGGGCGCTGGCCGGGGCCATGCTGCCCATGCTGCTCAAACGCCTGGGCCTCGACCCAGCCACGGCCTCGGCGCCGTTCGTGGCCACGCTGGTGGACGTGACGGGGCTTATCATCTATTTTTCCGTGGCAACGGCGGTGCTCAGCGGCACGTTGCTTTAATACAGAAACAAAGGGTATGGCCTTTACCGGGCAACGTGCTATGGGCCAGCAGCCGGCGCGCTGCTTGATGGCGGGCGTGGCGGCCGGGGCCGCGTTGCTGCTCAGCAGCTGCGCCGTGATTGGCAGCGTGCAGCAGCTCGACGAGGACTACTACCGACTGGTGCGGCGCGAGTCGCCGGACTCTTTGGTGGCGGCCCTCCATGCGGGCAAGCAGTTCTACGTGCAGCAGCGGGCTGACACCTTGCTGCTCACGCCTGAACACAGCCCCGGCGTTCCCCTCACCTACCGCTACCGGCTGCGGCCCGATGAGCGGGTGTTGTTGCTACGTCGCCGCCTGGACATTGACGTGTTCACCATTCCGTTCAAGGTTCGGCCGCCGCGGGGTGGCGTACCGGTGCAGCTCAACACCAACTTCAACGCCGCGCTTTACTTGGGCCGGCGGCTCGATTTTTACTCCTTGCGCACCAAGCGCACCACGCCGTTTGGCGCCACGCCACACATTCGGGCCACGGGCATTGGCTACGGCGCTTTCGTTGGGGCAGGCGCCACCGTGGTCAACCCCGACATGACGCAGCAACGGGCCACCATCGCCGAATACGAGGGCTTGGTGCTGCACGGGGGCGTGGCCGCCATCTACGACGCCCGAGCCTTCAACATCGGACTGGCTGCCGGAACCGACCGGCTCCTGGGCCCCGACGGCCGCTACTGGATATACCGGCACAAGCCCTGGTTTGGCGTCTTGTTTGGCCTGGACCTAAACTAGTACGGCCGGAAGCTACTCCAGCTTCCGGCGGTTGGCTTTCTTTTCGCCGTGAATTTTTTTGCCTTCCAAGCGCTTGCGCACGGCGCTTTTGCTGGGCTTGGTGGCTTTGCGGGGCTTGGGCCGGCGCAGGCTGCGGGCCAGCAGTTCGTGGAAGCGGGCCAGCGCGATGTCCTTGTTGCGCAGCTGGCTGCGGTCTTCCTGAGCCGTGATGATGAGCAGGCCCTCGGCCGTGAGCTGATTGGCCAGCTTCTCCAGAATCAGCTCCTTCTGTTGTTCCGTCAGCACCTGCGACTCGCGCAGGGGAAAGCGCAGCTCTACCCGCGACTCCACCTTATTCACGTTTTGCCCGCCCGGCCCGCTGCTGCGGCTGGTTTGGAAGGTGATTTCGGGCACGAAGGCTTCGGCGGACGGGAGCATAAGGTCATTTAACATTTATCAATTAATACCTAACCGCCGTTCTGGCTGATTGACCAACTGTTAAATGTTAATTGATAAATGAAAAGCTACTTTTCCAGCAGCATGGCGCCGTAGGAATAGCCGCCGCCGAAAACGGTGATAATCACTTTGTTTCCAGGTTTGAGCTGGTCCCACACCTCGGCCAGGCCGATGGCGGCGCCCGCACAGCCGGTGTTGCCCAGGCGCTCGATGTTGCTCACGGCACGGGCCGGGTCGATGCCGAGCTGCTTGGTCACATTCTTTGAGATGCGCAAGTTGGCTTGGTGCGGGATGAGGTAGGTCAGGTCGGGCGTGGCGATGTGATGCTTGTCGAGCAACGTCTGCGTCACCTTGGCCATGTACAGGCAGGCTTGCTGAAAAACGTCGCGGCCGAAAGGCATCACAATGCCTTTTGCTACTGGCTTGAGGGTCACGGCTTCGTCGGCCTTGCTCACGGGGGCCGCGCCGCCGGTAATGACTTCGGCAATGCGCAAGTCGTCGGGGCTGATGCGCTCCTTGGAAATGAGCAGGGCCGCTGCGCCGTCGCCCCACAAGTGGCCCGCCATGGTATCCTCCTCGTTGTTGTATGCAGTGTTGTGCTCGCTCACCACCACCACGGCGCGCGTGGCCTTGCCCATGGCAAAGTAACCTTCCACAATTTCCACGGCATTCAGCAGCGAAGAACAGGCCGAGGAAATGCTGACCGTGGGTATTTCATTGACGTTCAGGTCGCGCTGCACGGCGTGGGCCGCCGTGAAGATGGTGTCGTGCGGCGTGTACGTGCCCACTACGATAAGGTCGACGGTATCTTGGGCAAAAGCGGGGGCGGCCGCCAATACAGCGCGGGTCGCTGCCACGGCCATGGTGTTGGCATTTTCGCCGGGTGCCGCTTTGCGACGCTCCTGAATGCCGGTTCGCTCAATTATCCAGTCGCTGGCCAAGCCGTTGAGCCGGGTGAAATGAGCATTGGTGACAACTGCTTCCGGAAGGTAGGCAGCCACATGATGAAGGTACACAGGATGGTGTTGGGTGGGGAACTTTACTGGGCCTAGCGGCTAAGCAAAGGTACGGCGCTCGGCTGCCGACGGCTGGATTCCGCTCCTTACTTGCCCGAATTTTACACCCAGTGGTCTTTTGCTGGCCCACTTACTCGCTTGGCACAGCCGTGGTTCCTGTCCCAAGCGCGGCTTCCTGGCAGCCGAGGTGGTGCATGCCCCAGCCCACCAACTCGGCAAATACGGGCCGCACGCGCTGCCCTTGTTCCGTGAGGCTGTAGTCGACGCGCGGCGGCACGGTTTGGTGCACGGTGCGGGCCACGAGGCCATCGGTTTCCAAGTCGCGCAACTCCTGGATGAGCATCTTCTCGGTGATTTCGGGCATGAGCCGGCGCAGCTCGCCGTAGCGGCGAGGCTTGTCGAGCAGGCAGGATAAAATCAACAGCTTCCACTTGCCCCCCAGCACGTTGAGGGACGTGCGCACCGGGCATACCAATGAGCGTTCCGTGGCGCTTGATTCCCAGTAGGCTTGGGCGTGCTGTTGTTTTGTGGTTTTGGGCATATATTTATTCAGCTGATAATCAGTGTTTATTATTTTTTGGCAAGTACCCTACTTTTTGGTATGTACTTGTGAAATGTGAAGTCAATCCCAAACCTTTGCATCCGGGCCTGGCAACAGCGCCACGGCCCAGCCAGCGTGAAGCCATAGGGAGCGGGGGCACGCCTTGCTCCCTACTTTTGCCGCATGCCTTTGCTTCACCACCTCGACCAAGGCCAGGGCCGGCCCCTGGTTATCCTCCACGGCCTGTTTGGCACCCTCGACAACTGGCAAACCCTGGCGCGCCGCTGGGCCACGGAGGCGGGCCTGCGCGTGGTAAGCGTGGACTTGCGCAACCACGGCCGCTCGTTCCAAAGCGCTGAGCACACCTACCACCTGATGGCCGAGGACGTGCTGGCCCTGTTCGACCACCTCCAGCTGGGCCCGGACACCACGCTGATGGGCCACAGCATGGGCGGCAAAGTGGCCATGCGCCTCGCCCTCGACCACCCCGAACGCCTGGGCCGGCTCATCGTGGTCGACATTGCCCCGCGGTTTTCCGACATGGAGCACCAGGACGACATCCTTGCCGGCCTGCACGCCGTGGACCTGGCCAAGATTACCAACCGGCAGGAAGCCGACGCGGCCCTGGCGGCGCATGTCAGCAGCCTGGGCACCCGCCAGTTTTTGCTGAAGAACCTGTACCGCAAGGAGGACAACTCGTTTGCCTGGCGCATCAACCTGCCGGTGCTGGCCGCCGAGCTGCCGGGCATTGGCGAAGCCACCACCGGGCCGGCGCCGTTTCTGAAGCCCGCCTTGTTCATTCGGGGCGGCAAGTCGAACTACATCACCACCGAAGACAAGCTGCACGACATTCCGGCGCTGTTTCCGAATTCCGAAGTAGCCACCGTGGTCGATGCCGGCCACTGGGTGCACGCCGAGAAGCCGGACGAGGTGTTTGGGCTGGTGCAGGCCTTTGCCCGGCAGTAGTAATTGCCAGCTTAACCGGCCATGAGTCAAATATTTAAACTCAAGCGTAATTGAATGCGGCCTCCTCTTCGGGGATGGCCGCATTTTTTATTATGCCCTGGTGCGCTGAAAACCGGGTTTTCTAAATTTTTTGGGGATTTCAGACAACGGTGGTTTGGTGGCGCGCATCTATAGCTATGTCTGGCCTAGGAGACGAAACACTTTCTCACCTCTTTTCTGCAATGCATCATGAAAACCAATTTCACCCCCCTGTGGGGCGGGCTGCTACTGCTCTTTGGTGTCGGCTCCGCTAGTGCCCAAACGGTGGCCAACACCTTTGCGGCCAGCACCAATCACTCGGTCAGCATTCGGCCCGACGGCAGCCTTTGGGCGTGGGGCCTGAACTACGACGGCCAGCTCGGCAACGGCACCACCGACTGCAGTTCCGTGCCGGTGCAAGTGGCCGCGGCCGACGCCCCCGGCGCCCAGTGGGCGCAAGTAGCCGCGGGCACTGCGCACACCCTGGCCCTGACCACCGACGGGCGCCTGTACGCCTGGGGCAGCAACTCCGACGGCCAGTTGGGCGACGGCACCAAAACGGCGCACTTACGCCCCGTGGCCGTGCGGTTTCCGGCTTCGGCCACTGGCGCCACGTGGAAGCAGGTAGCGGCCGGCACGTCGCACTCGCTGGCCCTGGCCGCCGACGGCCGCCTGTACGCCTGGGGCAACAACAATCACGGAGAGTTGGGCAACGGTTCCAGCACCGACCGGGCCACGCCGGTGGAAGTGGCCCTGCCCCACAGCGCGGCCAACACCACGTGGGCGTACGTGGCGGCGGGCAACCACCACACCCTGGCCCTTACGGCCAACGGCCACCTCTACGCCTGGGGCGGCAACGACTATGGCCAGCTGGGCAACGGCACCGAAATGACGGCCCTGCTGCCAACGCCCATCGGCTTGACCAAAAAGCTGGCCGGCTTGCGCTGGAACCACGTGGCCGCGGGCCGCTTCCATACCCTGGCCGTGGCCAGCAACGGGCAACTCTATACCTGGGGCTCAAACCGGTTCGGGCAGCTCGGCGAAGACCACGACGCCAAGCACAGCCTGCCGGAGCCCATGCGGTTGGCACCGGCCCTGGCCACCATTGCTTGGAAGCAGGTGGCCGCTGGCGATGCCCACTCCCTGGCACTGAGCGCCGACGGACGCGTAATGGCCTGGGGCAATAATTGCGCCGGCCAACTCGGCGACGGCAGCACCGAACGGCAACTGAAGCCGGTAGAAGTGGCTGCTCTTTCGGGCGCAACTCCCGGTGCCTGGGCACGGGTCGTGAGCGGCGGTTTTCACACCCTGGCCACAACCAAGGACGGCCAATTTTATGCCTGGGGCGCGAACAAGCACGGGCAAGTGGGCGATGGCACTACTGCCGACCGCAACCGCCCCCTGGCCCAAGGCCCACTGCTTACTTCCGTTTCGCAGGTCGCGGCGGAAAAGTCCACCGCTCCCGCCAAGCGCACGGCTTTTCCAGTAGAGGAGTGGGGATTGAACGATGACCGATTGATGAATGAGCTGCCGGAATCGCCCAGCTTCCTCATTCGCCTTGAGCCCAAGAACGAAGCCCCGTATTAACAGCGCCGTTTCACCATAAAGTAAGAATTCCGGCTCGGCTACCTGTTGGCTTGCCGCTTGGCGCTATTCTCCGGCAAGGGCTGCTCAGAACCGAGTGGCCCTTGCTTTCGGTGCGTTTTGTTCCACCAGAAATAGCCTCCGAAAAACAGCAGCCCCACGCCCGACACCCAAAGCAGGCCGGTTTTGAGGCGCTGACTGTCCTGGCCCAGATAGGCCAGCAGCGCGATGAGGGGCACAATGGCCACGGCCGTGACCCCAATAAACTTCCCGTAGCTCATGCGCGCCGCCCCGGCCACAAAGCTGATGGCGTCGTTGGAAATGATGGGCGTGAGCCGGGCCGCCGCCACGGCACCCAGCCCGTGCTCTTCCACGAAGCCGGCCACTTTCTTCTCGTTTTTTTCGCCCAGCAGGCGCTGCACCACGGGCTCGCCCAAGGCCCGGCCCAGCCAGTAGCCCACGGTGGAGGCCACGAGCACGCCCACCCAGGCCAGCAGCGAACCCAACCACGGCCCGTAGGCCAGCACGGACACCAGGATGAGCAGGGCGTTGTTGATGACGACGAGAAACATCTGGACCACCATGGTCAGCACCACCAGCACCGGGCCCCAGTACCCAAACCGCGCCACCCAGGCGGCCACTTTGGCTTGGTCGCCGGTGCGCAGCACGGCCCATCCCTCCTGCACGCCTTCCTGGAAAGCCGGCCACAAAAAGTAGGCAGCCACGAGCGGCGCAATGATGGCCAAAGACACGTAAATGGGCAGACGGCTGGAGCGCTGGGTATCGGACACGGGCGGCAGGAGTCGAGTGTGAAGCGTTTTCTACGCGGGAGTTGGGCGGCGGTTCGGGCCGCAACCCGCCCGTGCCGTTCCTTTGCGCCTCCTTACCCGCCGCCATGCCCGCCACGCTGTACCTCATTCCCACTCCCCTGGCCGAAGACACGGCCCCGCAGGTGCTGCCGCCCCAGGTGGTGGCAGCCGTGGCGGTCCTCCCCTACTTTCTGGTGGAAAATGCGCGCACGGCCCGGCGCTTTGTCAAAAGCGTGGCCCCCGCCCGCGTCATTGAGGACATTCGCTTCACCGTCATCGACAAGGACAGCACCGACGCCGAGGTGCGGGCGGCCCTGGAGCCGCTGGCGCAGCAAGGCCTCGACGGCGGCATTCTCAGCGAAGCCGGCTGCCCGGGCATTGCCGACCCCGGCGCGGCGCTGGTGCGCGAGGCCCATCGGCTGGGCCTGCGGGTGGTGCCGCTGGTGGGCCCGTCGTCCTTGCTGCTGGCCCTGATGGCGTCGGGTTTGAACGGGCAGCAATTCGCTTTTCACGGCTACTTACCCATCGAGAAAGCACCGCGCGCGGCAGCCATCAAAACCCTGGAGCGCGAGGCCCAGCAGCGGCAGCAGTCGCAGCTTTTCATCGAAACGCCGTACCGCAACGGGGCTTTGTTTGCCGACTTGCTGGCGCATTTGCAGCCCGGCACCCGCCTGTGCGTGGCCGCCGATGTAACGGGCGCCGGGGAGTTCATCAAAACCCTGCCGGTGAAAGACTGGCGCCGCCTGCCGGCCCCGGAGCTGCACAAGATTCCCACGGTGTTTGTGCTGGGGGTGTAAAAACGCGTGCCCCGAATTTTCAATTCGGCCCGTTGAACGGTCGTGCTACCGGGCCGAATTGAAAATTCGGGGCACGCGTTTTTATGCCTTGACGGCAAAGCGCAGTTCAGGCGCCGGCTCGTGGGGCACAGGCAGCACAGTTTCGCCGTGCTGGCTCATGTCGAGGCCATCGGCTTCGTGCCGGGCGTTTACCCGAATGGGAATGAGCAAGTTGGTGAACTTGTAAATCAGAAACGAGCCCCCGAACGTGAACACCGAGATGAAGGCCAGCGCCCCCAGGTGGTGCCACAGCAGCGTGGCCGAGCCGGTAATGAGCCCGCCTTCTTTGGCAAAAACGGCGGTGAGAATCATGCCCACGATGCCGCCCACGCCATGGCAGGGAAACACGTCGAGGGTATCGTCCAAAGTGCTGCGGTTCTTCAACTCAACGGCGCCCGCGCTGATGGCCGCCGAAACCACGCCGATGAACAGGGCCGGCCCGTAGCTCACGTAGCCCGCCGCCGGGGTGATGGCCACCAGGCCCACCACGGCGCCAATGGCCGCCCCCGCCGCCGAAGGGCGCTGCCCGCGCACGGCCTCAATCATCATCCAGGTGAGCATGGCGGCGGCCGACGCCAGGTGCGTGGTCATGAACGCCTGCACGGCTACCGCGTTGGCCGCCAGCGCCGAACCGGCATTAAAGCCGAACCAGCCAAACCACAGCAAGCCCGTGCCAATGAGGATGAACGGGACGTTGGGCGGCACGTGGGTGTGGCCTTCGAGGTGGGTGTGGCGGCGGCCCAGGGCCAGCGCGCCCGCCAGCGCCGCAAAGCCCGCCGAGATGTGGACCACCGTGCCGCCAGCAAAATCCAGCACGCCCCATTTCAGCAGGAAACCGTCGGGGTGCCAGGTCCAGTGGGCCAAGGGGCAATAGATGAGCAGGCTGAACAAGCACATAAACAGCAGGTAGCCCCAGAAGCGAATCCGCTCGGCAAAGGCGCCGCTGATGAGGGCCGGCGTGATGATGGCAAATTTCAGCTGAAACGCGGCAAACAGCACCAGCGGCAGGTTGGTGGCCAAACGCGCGTGCGGCGCCGTGCCCACGTTGTTGAACATGAAAAACGTCATCGGATTGCCGATGATGCCGCCAACGCTGTCGCCGAAAGCCAGCGAAAAGCCCACCACGTACCACAAAATGGAAATCACGCCCAGGGCAATGAAGCTTTGCAGCATGGTGGAAATGACGTTGCGCTTGCTCACCATGCCGCCGTAGAAAAACGCCAAGCCCGGCGTCATCAGCAGCACCAGGCCGGAGGCCGACAGCATCCAGGCCAGGTCGGCGGGGTTGAAGGCGTCAGGCTTGGCGTCGGGGTGAGATTGGGGCAGGAAGGCGGCGAAGCCAGCCAATAACAGTAAAACGCCCAGGCAGGCCGTAGCTAAGTATTGTTTGCGGGTCATAATAGGACAGATTTGAAGGCTACCCTGCGAAATTAATAAATAATTTCTTCGTTGCCCCATCATTTTAAAGGCATATACTGCGGCGACAATAACAAATAGCGTAAACTACCCTTCGTTCTGCACCCCATAATCCATTTCTATGGCGAAGCTTGTTCGCTGAGCCGTGTTGGTTTCCAGGCTAAACTCAAAGCCGTGGGCAAGCAGAATATCGCGCACCAAAGTCAGCCCAATGCCTTGGCCGTCGCGCTTGGTGCTGAAGAAAGGGGTGAACAGGCGCTGGCTCAACTCGGGGGTGATGGCGGGGCCGTCGTTCTCGATAACCACCGTGGGCGGCTGCGCGGTGGTGCGCACCCACACGTTGCCGCCCTGACCGATGGCTTCAAGGGCGTTTTTGGCGACATTGAGCAGGGCTTGTTCCATTTGCTGGGCATCGAGCGACAGCACCAACGGCGTGGCGGGCAGCTCCAGGTGCCACTCGATGCCGCGTTCTTCGCTCTGGGGCTGGAGCAGCCGGCAGATGCCGCGCAGCAGCGCGTGCAGGTCGGTGGGCTGGCGGGCGGGCGGGGGCAGGCGCACGAGGTGGGCGAAGTTGGCGATGAAGTTGGCCAGTTGGGTGTTGCGGGCAATGCTCACGTCCAAGGCTTCCGTGAAGTCGGGTTGGTCGGCGGGCGCCAGCTGCGGGGCGTAGTGGTGGAAGGTGTTCAGGATGGAGTTGATGGCGCCGATGGAGTTGTTGATTTCGTGCGACATCATCCGAATCAGCTTGCCGTAGGCCTCCTTTTCCTGCTTGATGAGTTCCTGCGTAAATTCTTCGAGCACGATGAAGCGCCGCGTGAAGCCCCGGTCGACGAAGTGCGCGACGTGGGCCCGGTAAGTTTTCAGGCCCGACAGGCGCAGCGCCTGGGGCTGGTGCTCGGTGAGGGCGGCCAGGGCCGGGCCCCACGCGCCCGGCAGCGCGGCCAACGGCTGGCCTTGCAGAGCGGCCGCGGTTCGCTCCAAAAACCGCTCGGCCGCAGCGTTCATGCTCTCGATGTTGCCCTCAAAGTCCAGCAGCAAAATGGCGGCCGGCGAGGCCTGAATGAGCCGTTCGAGCAGGAAGCTTTTTTCGTGCTGGCTCACCCGCTCGGCGCGCAAGGCGTCAATCATGTGGTTGTACACGTGAATGAGCTGGTCCATCTCGCGCTGCCCCACGGGCACAAACTTCATGGAGAAGTCCTTGGCCTGAATGGCCGCCGTGCCCGCCGCAATGAGCTGAAACGGCCGCACAAAACCCCTGTACAGCTGCACGGTGAGGTAAATGCTGACCAGCAGCAAGATTTCGACCCCAATGAACAACACCGGGTTGGTGGTGCGCAGCTGCGCCGCCAGCGCAACGAGCACGGCGTGGATGATGACAACGAAAAGGAGGAATTTGGTGCGGAGCGTCATGCGTAGGAACGCGCCACGGCGCATTCTTTGGTAAACGGAGGTGGCTCGCACGGGCATTGACGGGCCACGACGAAATGCGTTTTCCACGAGGGAACGCGCCATGGCGCATTCCTACTCCTCAAACGGAATGGCGTGCTTTTCGAGCCGGCGGTACAGCGCGCCCCTGCTGAGGCCCAACGCTTTGGCCACGCGGCTGATGTTGCCGTCGTAGTGGCTCAGGGCCTGGCGAATCATCTGGGCCTCCAGCTCGTCGAGGGTCATGGTGCCGGGCGTGGGCAGCTCGCCGGGCCCGTGCCCGGCAGGGGGCAAGGCGCGGGCGGGCAGGCGCTGCGCGTTGGCCTGGAAATCCTCGGGCCCCAGTTCTTCCTTGCCGCTCACGAGCACGGCCCGCTCCACCAGGTTTTTTAGCTCGCGGATGTTGCCGGGCAACGGCTGTTCGCGCAGCCAGTGCAGGGCCCGGGTGCTCACCTTGAGGGCGGGGCGGTGGTAGGTGGCCCGCAGCTGGTCGAGGAAGTGCTGGGTGAGCAGCGGAATGTCGGCGGGACGCTCGCGCAGGGCGGGCAGGCGCACCGAAATCAGGTTGATGCGGTAGAACAGGTCCTCCCGGAAGCGGCCCTGCGCCACCATCTCGGCCAGGTTGCGGTTGGTGGCCGAAATCACGCGGATGTCGAGGCGGCGCGGCTTGCTGTCGCCCAGCACTTCGTAGGTGCGGTCTTGCAGCACGCGCAGCAATTTCACCTGCGAGGCCAGCTCCAGCTCGCCAATTTCGTCCAGGAAAATGGTGCCGCCGTTGGCCAGCTCGAAGCGGCCCACCCGGTCGGTTTTGGCGTCGGTGAAGGCGCCGCGGCGGTGGCCAAACATCTCGCTTTCAAACAACGAAGCCGAGATGCCGCCCAAATTTACCTTCACAAACGGCTGCTTGCGGCGCTGGCTGTTATGGTGAATGGCCTCGGCAATGAGTTCCTTGCCGGTGCCGCTGTCGCCCTCAATCAGCACCGAGGCGTCGGTGGGCGCCACCTGGCCCACGCTGCGCAGCACGTGCAGCAGCTGGGGGTCGTGGCCCACAATGTCGCGGAAGGCAAACTGCTGGTCCAGTTGCCGGCGCTGGCGGGCGGGCGCATCGGCCGGCTCGGCTTCGGGCGCGGCTTCGGCCACCGCCAGCACCGTGCCGATGGTTTGGAGCAGGGCGTCGTTGTGCCAGGGCTTGGTCACAAACTCGGCCGCGCCGGCCTTCATGCCCTCCACGGCCAGCGCAATGCTGCCCCAGCCGGTGATGAGAATGACCGGTACCTGCGGCGCCACCTGCTTTACTTGGGCCAACAGGGCCAGGCCGTCGTGCCCGCTGGTGTCCAGCGAAAAATTCATGTCCATCAGCACCAGGCGCGGCGGGGTGGCGCGTACCGTCGCCAGGGCTTCGGCGGGCGTGGCCACGGCCTTGGTGGGGTAGCCGGCCTGCTTTAGCAGCAGCAGCAGCGACGTGCGAATGGCAATGTCATCGTCAATGATGAGGAACATGGGAAACGGATGTTATTAGGGCAGCTTGGTAGAAACAACGCCGTGCCGTGAACCTCGGACGGTGCAGCCGAAAAACCTCACCCCCTGCCCCTCTCCCGTGGAGAGGGGCAGGGGGTGAGGTTTTTCGGCAGAGCGTAGTGCGTGGCTAAATCGCGCCCAAAATTAGCGGCCCTTCACGCTGCCGCCGCTGCTGGTGTGTTTGGTCACTTTTGGCGAGCCGCTGTAGCGTACGTCGCCGCCGCTCGAAGCATCGGCGGTGAGCGTTTCTTGCACGGCTACGGCCACGGTGCCGCCGCTCGACGCGGAGGCCTCGCAGGCGGTGGCTTGCAAGTCGCTGCCTTTGAACTCGCCGCCGCTGGAGGCCTGCACGTCGAGGCGCTGGATTTTGCCGGCCACCGTGGCCACGCCGCCGCTGCTCACGCGGGCTTTGACGGCCGTGGCCGTGAAGTCACCTTTGAGGGTGGCGCCGGAAGAAACCTCCAGCTCAAGGTTATCGGCGGTGAAGGGGCTGGCCACGTCCACCCTGGAGCCGCTGCTGGCTTTGATGGCCGTGAGTTGCGCCGCCGTCACGTCCACGCGCAGGTTGCGCACGAAGTTCTTCTTG
The DNA here is from genome assembly GCA_036387695.1 of Hymenobacter sp. GTDB lineage: Bacteria > Bacteroidota > Bacteroidia > Cytophagales > Hymenobacteraceae > Hymenobacter. Next base: position 18,273 of record DASVTG010000632.1, read on the forward strand.
CCAAAGGCCTCGTTCAGCTTCCGGTCGAAGGTGATTTTCAGCACGCCGTTGCTCACTTCGGTTTTGAGGCGGGCCAGCTGCTCGGGCGTGTCGGCGCTGGCTTGCACCACTTGGGGCTGGCCCGACACCAAGCGCAGCTCTATTCCGCTGCTCACTTCTATGGCTTGGAAGGCCGGCAGCGAGCGGGTTTCGGGGGAGGTTTGGGCCAATGCGGGCACGAGGGCCAGCAACCAAAGCAGGGCGAGGGTGGTGAGGTTTTTCATGGAAAAAAGGTGAGAAGTGTGAAGTGAAAAAAGTTGCTTGACGTGTCAGATGCGTTTCCGGGAAGTGGGGTTGCCTCGGGTACCGGGCGAGGTCCTGCTTCGTTACCGGCAGCGGCGAAAAAAGTCGTTGGCTGGAATTAGCGGCTTGCCCGCTTACTCTTCCCGCAGCGCCACCGCCGGCCGAATGCCCGCCGCCTGCCAGCTCGGCTGCACCGCGCACACCGCCGCGAAGCCGTACACCAGCACCACGGCCAGCCCAATGCCCACGCCGTACACCGACGCGGGCAGCCCAAACACCCCCAGCAGCGGAAACTGCGCCGCCAGCAGCAGGCCCGGCACCACCGCCAACGTGGTGATGACCAACGTTTCGGCCACAAACTGCCGGCTGATGCTCGGGCCCGTGGCGCCCACGGCCCGGCGCAGCCCAATCTCGGCCCGGCGCTGGGCGATGGCCTGCCACAGGGCGCCGAAAAGGCCCAGGGCCACGTTCAGAAACAGAAAGGCACACACCAAGCCCACGGCCAGAATGGGCGCCAGCGCCGCGTCGAGGCCGGCCGCGCGGCTATCTGCCAGAGAAATGGCGCTGGTGCTCCAGGTTTTGGTGACGGCGGCTATTGTCTTGACCAGCTTTTCTTCCAGCAGCGCGCCGCTGCCCGGCCGCACCCGCACCAGCAGCGTGTGCGCAAACGGCGTGCTGCTGCTATCGGGGAGGTTGGCGCGGGTAAACACGGCGGGTGCCGGCGCGCCAAGGTCGCCACCCGGCCGGTACGAGCCCGTGACGCCCACCACCCGGCCCTCCTGCATTTCCTTGGCATTGTAGGCGTGCGAGGTTTGCACCAGCTTTCCCAGCGCGGGCCCGTTCGGAAACAGCGCCTGCCGCAGCTCGCGGTTGATGATGAGGGGCGGCACGGTGGCGGCGTCGTCGCGGCGGTCGAACCAGCGGCCTTCCAGCAGCTCCATTTCCAGCAACGCGCCCAGCCGGTCGTCGGCTTGCACCTCGCTGCCCGTCACGAGCGGCTGCGCGTCGGTGCGGATGTTGCTGCTCATTATGTACTGCGAAAACGGCGTGCTAAACGCTCCCAGGCTCACGTCCACCACGCCCGGCGTGGCCCGCAGCTGCGGCAGCAAGCGCCGCAGAACGGGGGTTTGGGGCAGCGGGTCGTTGTTGGTGTTGAGGCGCAGCTCCCACACGTTCTCGTAAGCGAAACCCGGCGGCTGGCTCATCGCGAAGCCCACCACCGCCACGAGGCTGCCCAGCCCAAACAGCACCAGGAACGACAGCAACAGCTCCGTGATGAGCAGCGCGTTGGCCCGCTTGCGGTTCCAAATCAGGGTAATGACGTGTCGTAAGTACTCACGCACAAGT
>DASVTG010000633.1:0-3860 GCA_036387695.1 Hymenobacter sp.
CTCGACATGACGTACCGGCGTTCCAGCTATTCGGTCTTGGCGCCGGTGGCCACCTCTTTGCCAACCCACACCGATTTCTGGTTCACAAATTCGCGGATGCCCAGGTAGGAAAGCTCGCGGCCGTAGCCCGATTTTTTCACCCCGCCAAACGGCAGCTCGGGCATGGATTTCACCATGCCGTTGACGAATACCGCGCCGTTTTCCAGCTCGCGGGCCATGGCTTCGCCTTTTTTGGCGTCCTGCGTCCACACGGCCGCGCCCAGCCCGAAGCGGGAGTCGTTGGCTAACCGCACGGCATCGGCGGCGTTTTTGGCTTCCAGCACCAAGGCCACGGGTCCAAATAGCTCTTCGGCGTAAGCGCGCTGGTTGGGCTTGATGTTGGACAATATCATGGGCCGAAACAGGGCCGTGCCCGGCTTGGCCTGGCCGCCAAACAGCTCCACTTTGGCGCCTTGCGCCACCGAGTCTGCCACTTGCTGGGTGAGCTCGTCGGCCAAGTCGGGCCGGGCCAGCGGGCCGTATTGCGTGGCGTCGTCGAGCGGGTCGCCGGGCCGAAAGGCCAGCAAGTGGGTTTTTAGGTGGTTGATGAATTCCTTGCACACGGCTTTTTCCACAATGAAGCGCTTGGCCGCGATGCAGCTCTGGCCGCTGTTTATCATGCGGCTTTGGGCGGCGGTTTTGGCCGCCAGGGCCACGTCGGCGTCGGCCAGCACAATGAAGGGGTCGGAGCCGCCCAGCTCCAGCACCGTCTTTTTGATGTTGGCCCCCGCTATGGCCGCCACGGACGCCCCGGCGCTCTCGCTGCCGGTCAGGGTCACGGCCCGCACCCGGTCATCGGCCAGCAGCTTTTCTACCAAGTCGGACCCAATGAGCAAGGTGCGGAAGCACGCCGGCGGCAGGCCCGCGTCGTGAAACACTTCTTCCAGCGCCAGGGCGCACTGCGGCACGTTGGACGCGTGCTTGAGCAAGCCCACGTTGCCCGCCATCAGGGCCGGGGCGGCGAAGCGCACCACCTGCCACAGCGGGAAGTTCCAGGGCATCACGGCCAGCACCACGCCCAGCGGCTGGCAGCTGACGAAGCTGCGGGCGGCGTCGGTGGCCACCATTTCGTCGGCCAGGAAGCCTTCGGCGTGCTCGGCGTAGTACTCGCAGCAGGTGGCGCATTTCTGCACTTCGGCGCGGCCGTCGGTCACGGGCTTGCCCATTTCCAGCGCCATGAGCCGGGCCAGGTCGTCCTGGCGCTCACGCAGGAGCGCCGCCGCCTGCCGCAGGATGCCGGCCCGGTGGACAAAGGTGGTGGCCTGCCACGGCACCGCGGCGCGGTGAGCCTGCCCGAGAATGCGCTGAGTTTTGGCCCAGCTGAAAGCCGTGAAACGGCGCAATACGCGCCCGGTGTGCGGGTTGAAGGATTCGATGGCCATGGTTGCGCAAAACGGGGTGGGGTGCAAAGTACCAATGCGGGGGCCCGCCCGGGCAAGCTCGGCCGCGCGTTTCGGTACCGGGGTACGTGGCTTCAACTTATCGGCGGCGGCTTCGGTTGCACCCCTGCCCGAGCCGTATACGGGCAATTGCGCAGTACACCGTATTTTCGTGCGCTTAGCATGGGTCCGGTTTCGGTTCCATTACCTCACTTTCAGTCACTCCCGTGTCCGATACTTCCCTTATTTCCCTACCACCGGCCGCCGAGGCTGAATTGGTCCGGCGCCTGCAGGCCCGCGACGAATCGGCCATGACGCTGTTCTACGACCGGTATTCGGCGGCCCTGTACGGCGTTATTTTCCGCATCGTGAAAGCCGAAGACGAGGCCGAAGACGTGTTGCAGGAAGCCTTGGTCAAAATCTGGCACGCCTTCGGCAGCTACGACCCTACCAAGGGCCGGCTTTTCACGTGGGTGCTTAACATTTGCCGCAATTTGAGCATCGACAAAATCCGTTCACGGCAGCACCGCGTAGGTTCTCGCACTCAGGGACTGGACGACAGTCTGACGGCGCAGCGCCAAGCCGCGCCCACCACTTTCCGCCCTGAACACATTGGCCTGCAGGAAATCACCCAGAAGTTGATTCCCGAACAGCGTCAGATTATCGACCTGCTCTATTTCGAGGGCTTCACCCAAAGTGAGGTGGCGGATGAGCTCAACATCCCCTTGGGAACGGTGAAAACCCGCGCCCGCACCGCCATCAAAGTTCTAAGCAAACTTATTCGCTGAATCAATCGTGGAAAACATCCAAGAATATATAGAATCGGGTATCCTGGAGCAATACGCTCTCGGAGAACTCTCGCCTGCCGAACAAGCGGCGGTGGAAGCCGAGGCTGCCCGCCATCCCGCCGTTCGGGAGGAACTGCAACAGGTTCAGGCGGCCTTAGGTTTTTACGCCGAAGCACACGCCATTACGCCCCCAGCGGGCCTGCGCGAGCGGGTGCTCGGCAACGTTATGGCCCAAATTGCCGCCCCTGCGGCTGCCAGCACGCCCAACAGCAGCCTTCGTTCCGAGGTTGACGCCGTGGCTCAGGCCACCAGCAGCCAGCCCACCGCCGTGCGGCCCATGGCGACCGCCGAGGCCGCGCCCACTCGTTCCATTTGGGCCATGGCCGCTTCGGTGGCCCTTATCCTGAGCCTGGGCGCCAACGCGCTGCTGTACTCCAACTGGAAAGACGCCAGCTCGGAAGTGGTGGCGTTGCAAAACAGCCAGGCGCGGTTTGCCAACACCAGCCAAGTGGTTGAGCGCCAGCTGGGCGCCCTGCGTGAGGAAAACCAAGTGCTGCGCAGCGACGAGTTCCGCGCCGTGGCCCTGGCCGGTACCAAAGACGCCCCCACGGCCCGCGCCAAGGTGCTGTTCAACCCCGCCACGCATAAGGTGTACGTCGACGTGAAGAGCCTGCCCGCGCTGCCCGCCGGCAAGCAGTATCAGCTGTGGGCCCTCGACGACGGCAAGCCCGTGGACGCCGGCATGCTGGCCGCCAACACCGCCGCCGGCACCGACTTGCAGCTGATGAAAGACATCCGCAACGCCCAAGCCTTTGCCGTAACCATAGAGCCCGTGGGCGGCAGCGCCAGCCCCACCATGCCCATTCAAGCCATGGGCGCGGTTTCCATCTAAATTCGTTGCCTTTTTCAGAAAAGTCCCTGGTCAACCGCAGTGCGGAAGCCAGGGCTTTTTTCTGCGAGTTGGAATAGTTGTTAAAGCCCGGGGCCTCGGTTAGCGAAATTTGCAGGGCGGTGTAGCGCGAAGCGGTGCTTCGTGCAGCGTGCACCCTTCCGGCATTGATTCTGTTAACCAATCGGTCGTTTGTCGTCACCGTTCATTTCGCCACGTTTTGTTGTTGTATCGCTGCGTTTCTTCTGGGTCAAAAGTGGCGTGGCAGCGTGCAATGCTTGTTTGGCTGCTAGCTGGCACCTCGTTGCTGTGTGCCTGTGAGCAGCGCACAGCCGATGAAAAGGCGGGCCCCTCGCGTGCCTACGCCGGGCTCTTGCGCACGCTGTACCGCAACACCGTGCCCCTGGTTTCTGCCACCGAGCTGGCGCAGCAGCTGAGCGCGCCAACAGCCCCGCTGCTGCTCGACGTTCGCACGCCGGCCGAGTTCAGGGTGAGCCACGTGAAGGGCGCCCGGTTTGTGAACGCCGACTCGCTGGCCACCGCCCGGTTGGTTGGGGTCGACCGCAACCAGCCGGTGGTGGTGTACTGTTCGGTGGGCTACCGGAGCGAGCGGTTGGGCGAGCGCCTGCACGCGTTGGGTTTCCGGCAGGTGCACAACCTGTACGGCGGCATTTTTGAGTGGGTAAACGAAGGCCGTCCGGTGTACAATGCGCGGGGACTTACCCAGGATATTCACCCATATTCTGCCCTGTGGAGCCCCTGGCT
>DASVTG010000634.1:0-9557 GCA_036387695.1 Hymenobacter sp.
CCATGATAAAAACTACTGAGCCAGTGAAGAGGAAGGAGTAGCGTGGGCCGCCGGGTTGGTTTCGGGCCGATCCGGCCCGTCGGCGGTTTGCCCGCGCATCAGCCCCAGGTACAACCCGCCCGACACCAGAAAGCCGACGAACCACGCGTAGTTGTATACGGCCACCAGGCCGGGCCAGACGGCTCCTTTTTCCAGCCCGCCAATGGCGGTGAGAAAGCCCGGCACGTTGGGCACGATGCCTACCACCAGCGCCAGCATGGCGGCCCAGTTCACGCCGTTGCGGTAGGCGTAGCGGCCGTGGTACTGGTAGAGGTCGGGCACGTCGAGGCGCTGTCGGCGGATGAGGTAGTAGTCGGCAATCATGATGCCGCCGATGGGCCCGAGCAGCCCCGAGTAGCCCACCAGCCAGGTGAAAATGTAGCCCGAAGGGTCGGCAATGAGCTTCCAGGGGAAGATGAGCACGCCGAGCACGCCGGTGATGTAGCCGCCGGTTTTGAAGCTGATGCGGGTGGGCGAGAAGTTGGCGAAGTCGTTGGCCGGGCTCACGATGTTGGCCGCAATGTTGGTGGCCAACGTGGACAGCGCCACGGCCAGCATGGCCACGCTCACCAGCACCTTGCTATCGAACTTGCCGGCCAGCACCACCGGGTCCCAAATGGTTTTGCCGTAGATGACGAACGTGGCCGACGTCACCACCACGCCCACAAACGAGAACAAGGTCATGGACGTGGGCAGGCCAATGGCCTGGCCCATCTGCTGGGCGCGCTGGCTGGTGGCGTAGCGCGTGAAGTCCGGGATGTTGAGCGAGAGCGTGGCCCAGAAACCCACCATGCCCGTGAGCGAGGGAAAGAAGAAGGCCCAAAACGCGGCGCTGGACGTGAATTTGCTGGGTTGCGCCAGTATCGGCCCCAGCCCGTGCCCCGCCGATACGGCCCACCACAGCAGCGCCAGCGCCGCCACCGGCAGAAAAAACGCCTTGAACACCAGCAGCTTCCGAATGCTCTCGACGCCTTTGTGCACCACGTACATGTTCAGCGCCCAAAACACCAGAAACACCAGCGCCGGCCCCGTAGCCAAGCCCCAGTTAGCCGGAAAAACCGGCGGCAAAGTGCCCAGCGCCGGCCACCACAGCACGGCCATTTGATAGAGCGCAAAGCCGCCAATCCAGGTTTGGATGCCGAACCAGCCGCAGGCAATAATGGCCCGCAGCAAGGCCGGCACGTTGGCCCCGCGCACCCCAAAGCTGGCCCGCGCAAACACCGGAAACGGGATGCCGTACTGCGCCCCTGCCCGCCCATTGAGCAGCATGGGCACCAGCACAATGGTGTTGCCCAGGAAAATGGTCAGCAGCGCTTCCCACCAGTTCATCCCGCCCTCGATGAGCGAGCTGGCCAGCATGTACGTCGGGATGCACAGGCTCATGCTAATCCAGAGGGCGGCGTAGTTGCCGGTGCCCCAGGTGCGCTCGGCCGGCGCGACGGGCGCCAGGTCGGGACTGGTGAGGCCAGGAGCGGGGAGGGTTTCGGGCGTAGGGTTCATGGCGAGTTTAGGAAATCCGGGAAGAAGAACGTCATGCCGAGCGTAGCCGAGGCATCTCGCTTGCGCAAGTAAATCAAACGATTGGATTAGTGAAGCAAGCGAGATGCCTCGGCTGCGCCCGGCATGACGTGCCTCTCGGTTTTTACTCTTGGGCTACACTACTTCAGCAGCCCGGCCACCTGCTCCACCAGCACGGGCACGCTCAGGCCGCCCATCACCAGCACCACCACCCAGCCCGCGGCCAGCATCCAGCGCGGGTGCTGGTAGCCGCGCATGAGGCGCCGGTTGGTGGCGGCTACCAGCACAATGGCCAGCGCAATGGGCAGTATCAGCCCATTCACCGCGCCGGCAAACACCAGCAGCTGCGCCGGCTTGCCCACCAGCACAAACACGCCGGTCGAGAGCACGATGAACACCGAAATGCACCCCCGCTCGTAGCGCGCAAACAGCGGGTGGAAAGTCTTGAAAAACGACACCGACGTGTAGGCCGCGCCCACCACCGAGGAAATGGCCGCGCTCCACAAAATCACCCCAAACACCCGGAAACCCACTTCGCCCGCGGCCGAGCGGAACACGCCCGCCGCCGGGTTGTCCTTGTCCAGCACCGCGCCGTGGCTGAGCACCCCCACGATGGCCAGAAACAGCACAAACCGCATGATGGTGGAAATAACAATGCCGCTGATGGCGCTGCGCGTCACCACTGCCTGGTTTTCGGGGCCCTTGATGCCGGCATCGAGCAGCCGGTGCGCGCCCGAGAACGTAATGTAGCCGCCCACCGTGCCGCCCACAATGGTGACGATGGACGCCGCGCTAATCTGCACCGGCAGCACCGTGTGGTGCAGCGCCCGCAGCACCGGCGGGTGGGCGCTAACGGCAATTCCCAGCGTGAGCAAAATCTTGACGGTACCCAAAATCTTGGTAAAGCCGTCGAGCATCTTGCCCACTTCCTGCACCCAAAACAGCACCAGCGCCACCCCGCAGCTCACCACGGCGCCCTGCTCGAACGACAAGCCGGTGAGCACGTTCAGCCCCAGCCCGCAGCCGGCAATGTTGCCAATGTTGAAGGCAAAGCCACCCAGAATCACCATGCCCGCCAGGAAGTAGCCCAGGCCGGGCAGCAGCTTATTGGCCAGGTCCTGCGCCCGCAGCTCGCTCACCGTGAGTACCCGCCAGGTGTTGAGCTGTGCGCCCACGTCCAGCACCACCGACACCAGAATGACGAACCCAAAGCTGGTGAGCAGCTGCTGGGTGAACACCGTGGTTTGGGTGAGGAACCCCGGCCCAATCGACGAATTGGCCATCAGGAACGCGGCGCCCAGGCTGGCGCCGCCGAACCACCGGGCCTTGGGCAGCGGCCTCACTGCGCGCGGCTCGTTAGGTGGCCGGCTTGCAGCGCCACGCCCGCCCCGCGGAGCGCGCCGTGCAGGCGCCGGGCAAAGTCCAGGGCGTGGCCGCCGTCGCCGTGAATGCACACCGTATCGGCCCGAATGGGCACGTCGTGGCCCTGCTGGGCGCGCACTTTCCCCTCCTGCACCATGCGCAGTACTTGGGCCACGGCCACGTCGGCGCTGGCAATGAGGGCGTCGGGCAGGCGGCGCGGGGTGAGCGTGCCGTTGGCTTGGTAGGTGCGGTCGGCAAAAACTTCTTGGGCGGTGCGCAGGCCGAGTTTTTCGCCTGCCTTGGTCAGCTCCGAGTTGGCCAGGCCGTAGAGCGTCAGTTCGGGCTGCACTTTGTACACCGCTTCGGCAATGGCTTCGGCCAGGGCGGGGTTGGTGGCGGCCATGTTGTAGAGGGCGCCGTGGGGCTTGAGGTGGTGAAGCTGCCCGCCTTCGGCTTTCACCACCGCAGCCAGCGCGCCCAGCTGGTACACGGTCATGTCAAACGCCTCTTCCGCCGAAATAGCCATTTCGCGCCGCCCAAAACCCACCAAATCCGGCAGGCCGGGATGCGCGCCAATGGCCACGCCGTGGCGTAGGGCGGCGCGCACGGTGCGCTTCATCACGGCCGGGTCGCCGGCATGGAAGCCGCAGGCAATGTTGGCCGAGGTGATGAAAGGCATCAGGGCGGCGTCGTTGCCGAGGGTCCAGGCGCCAAAGCTTTCGCCCATGTCACAGTTGAGGTCAACGGTAGGGGTAGGGGGCATAAAAGGAACATTGCAGTTGGTCAAACATAATTGAACGGTGTCGAGACGCGACACTTCGCGTCTCGACGTCCGCATCGGCGAACGATGCTTCAATGGCGCGGCCCCGGAGACGCGAACCGCAGGTCGGCGTAGCCAAGTGTCGCGTCTCTACACCGTTCTTGTTCTCAAATCAATACCTCTTTTCAACGCCCGCAGCTGCCGTTCCTGCGCAAGGTACAGCGCCTGTGCCTCGACCAGCGACACTTCGTGAAACCGGATGCTTTGCCCCGGCGCCGCCTGCGCCAACGCTGAAAAGTCAACGGAAATAACCTGCGCGATGCGGGGGTAGCCACCGGTGGTTTGGTGGTCGGCCATGAGCACAATGGGTTGGCCGCCAGCGGGCACCTGCACCGTGCCAAAAGTGACGGCGCTGGAAAGCAACTCCGCGCCGCCCGGCCGCTCCAGCGCCGGCCCTTGCAGCCGGTAGCCCATGCGGTCAGCCTCGGTGCTTACGGTGAAGGGCTGCTGCCAAAAAGCGCGTCTGGCTTCCGCGGAAAAATCGTTGTATTCGGGCCCCCGAATAACCCGAACGACGGGGTTAGGCCGCGGCTTGGGGCCTAGCTCAGGCCCGGGTGTCCAGCGGGCCTGGGCCCACGTGCCGGACGAAACTGTTGCTGCTAAGTTCTCCATGAGCCGTTGGCCCGCTGCCGTGGCGCCATCACTGGGAATAAAATCGCCCGCTTGCAGCGCCCGGCCCCGCAGCCCGCCAAACCCCGCGCGCAGATACGTGGCCCGGCTGCCCAGCGCCGGCGCCAGCGCCACGCCGCCCGAAACGGCGAGGTAAGCCCTGCTGCCCGCCACCGGCGCCCCGAAAGCCAGCACCGTGCCGGCGCGGGCCAAAACCAGCCGGTTCATGCCCACGGATTGGCCGTTGAGGGTGGGGGAGAGATGCGCCCCGGTGACGGCCAGCAGGTGGTCGGCTTCAAACCGAATGGTGGGCCCAAGCAAGGTGATTTCGAGTCCGGCGGCGTCCTGCGCATTGCCCACCAGCAGGTTGGCCACGCGCAGGGCCGCGGCGTCCATCGCCCCGCTCACCACGACGCCGTCTTTCTGGTAGCCGTGCCGGCCGAGGTCTTGCACGGTGGTGAGCAGGCCGGGCTTGAGAATGCGAAGGCTCATGGCAATAGCGTGCAGTAGCGCGAACTTTGTAGTTCGCGTCCCCGCGCCGTTAAAGTCGTTGTGATGGCGCGGGGTCGCGAACTACAAAGTTCGCGCTACTTCGCGCTGTGACAATTCCTCGAATTCTGCTGCGCCTATGGCCACAAAGCGCAGGTGTTGGCCGGCTTGCAGCAGGCTGGGCTGGGCCCATTCGGGGTTGAACAGGCGCCGCGGCGTGCGGCCGATGAGCTGCCACCCACCCGGCGTGGGCAGGGAATAAATGCCCGTTTGCGGCCCGGCAATGCCCACTGTGCCGGCCGGCACCAGTGGGCGCGGCTGAGATTTGCGCGGCGGGGCCAGCCGCTCATCCAGCCCGCCCAAATATGGAAATCCGGGTGCAAAACCAATCATGTGCACCAGGTACTTAGGTGCCGTATGCCGGGCAATTACCTCTTCCGGCGGCAGCCTGGCATGGCGGGCCACGAAGGTTAAATCTGGCCCAAAAGTTCCGCCGTAGCACACGGGGATTTCAACGGTCGCCGCTTCATCCGGCGGCGCGTCGGCTTGTGCGGCCGGGAGCATCTGCAGCAGCCGGCCGGCCACGTTTTCGTAGGGCGAAACCTCGCCGTTTTCGCTTAGCAGCCACGGGTCGTAATACACGGTAAGGGTGGTGAAAGCGGGCACGCATTCGCGCAAGCCCGCGAACGGATGCCGGGCCAGGTAGCCGCTGAAAGCCGCAATGGCTTGGTGCGTAGCCGGGCTGATTGAGTCACCAAATTCGAGCACTACGGCCGCGTCGCCCAGCGGAAAAAGCCGCACTCCGGCGACCGATTGAACAAGCGGTTCGGTGGCAGCACTCACGGCTTGGCGGTTACTTTTGAAGTTCTCTGCACTGACCCTTTGTCGATGAATTTTCGCTTTCGTAAATATGGCAGGGCCGGCGGGTTTCTGCTGGCGCTGCTCGCCGCGGCCTGCCAGCGCCAACCCGTTTCCACGGCCGTGGCCCCACCCGCCAGCCCAACCCCGTCCGTGGCCAGGCGCCCCCTTCCGCCCGTGGAGAAAGGCGTGTCCGAAGCGCTGGCCATTGCGCGCAAAAAGAACATCAGCCGCGTAGCCTACGACTTGAGTCTGAGCATCCCCCATGAACGCGCGGAACCCATTGCTGTGGTCGAGTCGGTGTCGTTCAACCTGCGCGATAACCTAGACCCGGTGCAGCTCGATTTCAAAGCGCCAACAGCTAACCTGCATAGCCTTAGCGTGAACGGTCATTCCGTGGCCATCGACCACCGCAACGAGCACCTTGTGCTGCCCGCTGCCGCTCTGAAAGTGGGCCGCAACGTGGCCGAAATCAGCCTCAACGCTGGCGAGCAATCGCTGAACCGCAACGCCGATTACCTCTACACCCTGCTGGTGCCCGACCGCGCCCGCACCGTCTTTCCTGTCTTCGACCAGCCCGACCTAAAAGCCACCTTCAAGCTGGCCCTCACCGTGCCGAGAAGGTGGCAGGCCATGGCCAACGCGCCGTTGGTTGATACCACCTTTCAAACGGCCAATGGTGTATTGCCCGGAAAGAAAAGCTATGTTTTCGCCACTTCCGACAGCATCAGTACCTACCTGTTTTCGTTCGCAGCGGGCAAGCTCACGCGAGTAAACCGCACGCTAAATGGCCGTCTGATGAGCTTCCTGCACCGCGAAACGGATTCGACCAAACTCCGTCTGAGCTTGGGTCCCATCTTCCAGCTGCACGCCGATGCGCTGCAGTTTATGGAGCAGTACACGGGCATCCCGTACCCATTTCAGAAATTTGATTTCGTGGCCATTCCGGACTTTCAGTACGGCGGCATGGAGCACGTGGGGGCCATCGATTACAAGGCCTCCACGCTGTTTTTGGACCAGGGCGCCACGCAGGACCAAATCCTGGCCCGCTCCAGTTTGGTGTCGCACGAAACGGCGCACATGTGGTTCGGCGACCTGGTCACCATGCAGTGGTTCAACGACGTGTGGATGAAAGAGGTGTTCGCCAATTTCATGGCCGATAAAATCACGCAGGTCGCGGTCAAAAACTCGAACTACGACCTCAAATTCGTCATCGACCACTACCCTGCCGCCTACGGCATCGACCGCACCACGGGTGCCAACCCCATCCGCCAGCCGCTGGCCAATCTGCAGGACGCGGGCTCGCTCTACGGCAACATCATCTACCACAAAGCGCCCATCATGATGCGGCAGCTGGAGCGGCTGATGGGCCCCGAAGCCTTCCAGCAGGGCCTGCAGGAGTACCTGCGCAAATACGCCCACGGCAACGCCACCTGGCCCGACCTCATCGACATTCTGGATGCCCGCACGCCCGCCGACCTGCAGGCCTGGAACCAGGTGTGGGTGAACCAGCCCGGTCGCCCGGTGTTCAGCTACGACCTGCAAGCCAGCGCCGGCAAAATCACCCAGCTCACCCTCGCGCAACGCGCCGAAGACCACTCCGACCGCCTCTGGCCGCAGCTGTTTGAAGTGCTGCTGGTATACCCCGGCGGCCGCACCGAAGAGCTGGCCGTGAACATGGACCAACGCTCCGTAACCTTGCCCCAAGCGGCGGGCAAGCCGGTGCCCAGCTTCATTCTGTTCAACTCCACGGGCCTGGGCTACGGCGTGTTCCCCGTGGCCCAGCAGCTCACCGCCCAGCTGGCCCGCCTCAAGAACCCCGTGGCCCGCGCCTCGGCCTACGTCAACCTGTACGAAAACATGCTCAACGGCCAGGCCACCAAGCCCTTGGAGCTGCTGACCGTGTACCGCCAGGCCCTCACCCGCGAGCCCGAAGAGCTGAACCTGAAGCTGCTGACGGGCCAGGTCAGCGACATTTTCTGGCACTTGCTCAGCCCGGCGCAGCGCCGAGCCGTGGTGCCGGCCCTGGAGCAAGACCTATGGGCCGCGCTTCAAAAAACGGCATCGGCCAACTCCAAAAAGCTGCTTTTCAAAACGTATCAGTCGGTGGCCCTCACACCGGCTGCCCAAACCTGTCTCTACCAAATCTGGCAAACCGAGAAAGCGCCCACTGGCGTAAAGCTGACCGAAGACGACTACACCGCCCTGGCCCTGGCGCTGGCCGTGCGCGACTACGCGGCCCCGCAGCCCATCCTCCCGCAGCAGCTGGCCCGCATCAAGAACCCCGACCGCCGCCAGCGCCTGGAGTTCCTGATGCCCGCCTTGGCAGCAGACGCGGCCACCCGCGACGCTTTCTTCAGCTCCTTGAAAGACGAAAAAAACCGCGAGAAGGAAGCCTGGGTAACCTCCGCGCTCGGCTACTTGCATCACCCGCTGCGCCAAGCCACGTCGGAAAAATACCTGCCGAGCAGCCTGGAGTTGCTGGAAGAAATTCAACTCACCGGCGACATCTTCTTTCCCTACTCCTGGCTGCAGGCCACGCTTGGCGGCTACCAAACCGCCAGCGCAGCCGGCACCGTGCGCGCGTTTTTGCAGGCCCACCCGAACTACAACCCCAAGCTGCGCGCCAAGCTCCTGCAAGCTGCCGACGACCTTTTCCGGGCCGAAAAGCTGGTGCAGTAAGCGCCCGGCAGGCATGGACTTTAGGCCGGCAACGCAGACTTGTAGCCACAACCCTCACAGCTCGTTATTGGAAAAAGCTGCCCGCTTCTTCGTACGTTACCTGCTCGATTTCTTTCCGGAAGACGTAGATGTAAACAATTCGTTTAAAGTCGTTTATGTCAACTAATCCCGGCCACCAGTTGGTCGTGCTCCAACACCTGCAGTTTTCCCGTCAAGACAACCCGGTAAATATCCGTTTCACCAAAGGGCACCGTCATCGGGCCGCCGGCCAAAGGAACCTGCCGCGCCACAACAAATGAATCGCGGCCCAGCACAAAGTGCCGCAGCTGTTCGGGCGCCAGGTTCATGGGGTCGGCTTTGCCTTGCGCTACTTGCAATGAATTGCAGGTAGGCGTCTGCCACATCCGCAGCTTGCCCGCGTGGCCCGAGCCGTCCTGCAGCGTGTACCACCCGGGCCGATATTTTCCATGGGCGGCAACTTCCAGCAGTTTGGTGTGTCGTGTGTGTCGTCCCTGGCCAAAGCCGACGGTGCTCATCAACAGTGATAATGCGATAAGCTCAGCGCGGTTTCGGCGTCGGTGTACGCCTGCCGGTCCGACGCCCTAGGCGTCCGACCGGTGGTTGCCAGCCCCATCCGGATGCAGCGTCCTACTAACAATTGGTCGGACGCCTAGCGCGTCGGACCGGGACCTGTACACTGACGGCGGAAATGCACTAATACGGTTCATCACCGTAAAATAACGGCCATGCTAACTTGATGGAGTAGGCTGGCTGTCCAAGCGGAACACCTGAGTCAGCATTTCCACCAGTTGTTCGGATTCGCCTCGCTGGCACGCTGCTTCGAGCTTGGAGGACACCAGCGCAAGAAACCGGGACATTGTGCCTTTGGTGGCTTCCTCCAACAAGCGGGCTTCGGCATCGCCGATTTTCTTGTGGTGAAACCGTCCGATTTCATGCTGCCGAATTTGCTCCAACGTGTCAGAAAGCTTGCTGACCGTGGGAAGCACCGGCGCATTCAGGCACCGTTTAGGCAAGCCGGCCAGCAAATTCGCCGCCGGTTCGTTGGGATGCACCAGTTCTTCGAAGGCCGGAAACGCTTCGGAGGTGGAAAGGCTCAGGGCCTCGAAAGAGTAAAGCATGGCAACAAATGGTCGCGACTCTATTGTTGATAATGTAATGG
>DASVTG010000635.1:0-8220 GCA_036387695.1 Hymenobacter sp.
GGGAGGAAGGAGACGGCGACAACGCGTAAGCCGCCGGATGCGGGTGTTTCGCGTCGTCCAGGGCGCGGCGCAGGCGCAGGCCGTCCGCGGCCCCTTGGTTGAAGAGCTTGGCGTAGTGCCAGGGCAATTTCAGCAGCTTTAATGAGCGGTGCTTGGTGAGCAGCAGTGCGCCCCACACCAGGCCCGGCTGCACGCGCGAGCCCACCAGAAAATTGCGAACGCCCAACAACACCAGCTCCCGCAGCGGCCGGTACTTGGCCGTCATCAGCGACTCATTATACGTGCGCCTGCCCCAGGCCGCCGAAAACAAGTTGCTGCGGTCGTCATATTCGGGCCGGGGCGAAGCATAGTGCAGCACGTAGTTCTCGTTGTCGTACACAATGCGGTAGCCCGCCCGAATAACCCGCTGGCAAATGTCAACCTCCCAGCCCACCTCCGCGCCCTGGCTCCCAAGAGCGGGTTCCACCTGCATGGCCGGAAAGGCCTCCCGCCGAAACGACAGGTTGCAGCCTTTAATCACGTCCACCTGCACCGGCGATACCTCGGCGCCGCAATGGTGGTTGCCCTGCAGCACGCCGTCCCAGCGGAACCGGCCCACCACGCCGGCCAGCGGCGGGTTGTCGTAGTCGGGTTGGTTGAGCTTCAAATGGTCGCGGCCGCCGTAAGCGCCCAGTTGGGGGTCGGCCTGGTACGCGCGGGCAATGCGCGCGGCCCAGCCTTCGGGCAGCCACACGTCGTCGTCGAGCAGGCACACGACGTCTTCCTTGGTAATGTGCGCCAAGCCGAGGTTGATGGCGTGCACCACGCTCGGTCGTTCGGCCTGCAGCACCTCCAGGGTGGGCAGCGTGGCCTGCCATTGCTGGGCCACGGCCAGGCTTTCCGCATCGCCGGGCCCCACCACCACCACCACCTTGGCCACCGGCGCCGTTTGCCGGAAAACCGAGTCGAGGACCCGCCGCAAGTCGTTGGTCCGCCGATAGGTAGGAATGATGATGCTAAGGTTCATAACGGAAAACAGGTGAGCAGCGCCCTGCCAAAGCAGCCAGCCGGGGTGGCTAGCTAACGGCTACTTCCAGCTGCGGTTCGCGCTGGGCGCGGCGAATTCTAATGACGCCGTAGACAAACAGCATCACCGTTTGAACGGAGACGCCAAACAGGTTGAGCATAATCACGCCCTTCAGGCTCGAAACGTCGAACAGCAGCAGGCCGATGATGATGCAGAGGATGCTAATGGGAATAAAAACGAGCGGATGAATGGCCCAGCCCCGCGCCGTGCACAGCCCGAACGAAGCCCCGTACAGCAAGCCGATGCTGGCCCCCGTCATGTTGAGCACCATTTCGGTTTGCAGGTTCCCGTAGTTCTTGCCCAGCAGCCACAGCAGCTGGTCGGCAAACAGCCAACAGCCGCCCACCACGCCCGCGGCCACCACAACCAGGCCGGCCTGCAGCTGCAGGTACCGGGCCAGCAGCAGCGGCGAATTGTTGGGCAGGCGCGCAAAGCGCGGCGTCACCAGGGTATTGACGAGCATCGAAACCAAGTTTAGCAATGCCACCAGCCGGCCCAGGGCGCCCACGTCGGCCAGCGCCGTGGTGGACCCCACCACCGAAACCAGCCAGATGGTGATTTGGCCCGAGATGCAGTAGTAAATGGCGTCGGGCAGCAAGCGCTTGACCACGCCCATGACCTCGCGGCGCACTTCCGGGTCGGGGTGCTGGTCGGGGTCGGCGTAGGTGCGCGCCAGGGTCCGGATGCGGCGCGTGCCCCAAACCTGGGGGATTCCGCTCGCCAAGATGGCCACAAAGGCCCACGGAAACGCAAACATGGTGAGGCAGAGCATGGCCAGCCGCCCCACGTTGATGCCGACCACGACTTTCTGAACCGGGATGATGTCTTGGTGCAGCCGGGGAGCAATCTCGTACAGGTTGCCCGATAAGACCGAGAAGAACGGCGGAATGAGCGCGGCAATCAGCAGCACCGCCATGGGCCAGCTCGCGCCGTGGTGCCGCAGCAGGTACAGCAGAAAGGGCGTCGACACCAGCAGGCTGCCCACCGCAAACTTGTAGCGCAGGTCCATGCCCGTGGCCAGCACCACGCCCAGGCGGGTGCGGTCCCGCCACACCTTGCCGCCCTGCGCCAGCACGCCGTTGATGATGCCCCCGTCGGCCAGCACCATCATCGTGCCCAGGATGGTATTGGCCAGGGTGTAGAGGGCGTATTCCTTGGTGGGCAGCAGCCGGATAACCAGAATGCCGCACAGGAAGCCAATGGCCTGCACCAGTACCTGCGTCGAGCCGGTGACGCCAACCAGCTTGCCCCACCCCAGGATATTGGCGACTCTGGGCCGCGCCACCAAACGTTGGAATGCGCCCCTCGCGGTCAAATAAGTGGAAAATGCCATGAATGCAAACATACCAGCGGGAGCGGCTGCCTAACGAGGCGAAAGGTGCCAAGGCCCGCTGCGGCTACGCTTCTACCGAAGCGGTTTTTCTGAATTTCTTCCCTTCCTTTTCTCCGTACCCGTAGCCGTACCCATAGGTGTCCTTGCCGTCGGCATCGTTGAGCACAATCATCACGTGGGGCAGCGTGTTGGCCCGGTAGATGTTGTCGACAATGGCCAGGCGCTTCTTGTAGGTGTGCTTGTGGCGCACCATGTAGATGGACGAATCCACCAGCGAGTTTAGGCTCAGGGCGTCGGCGACGAGCCCCACGGGGGCCGTGTCGATGATGACGTGGTCGAAGCTCAACCGCAGTTCGGCTATCAAGTGGGCCAGCTTGGGCGACATCATCAACTCGGCCGGGTTGGGCGGCAGCGGGCCCGAGCTGACGACCATCAGCCCCGGCACCTTGTTGGACGTCTTCACGATGTCGTGCACCGAAAGGTCGCTCGACACCAGGTACTCCGTCAGGCCCGGCCCGGCCGACAGGTCCAGCTCCTTGGACAAGGCCGGCTGGCGCAAGTCCATTTCCAGCACCACCACCCGTTCGCCGGCCAGCACCAAGCTGGCTCCCAAGTTGATGGTGAAGAAGGTTTTGCCCTCGCCGCTCACGCCCGAGGTCACCAGCAATACCTTGTTTTCGCGGCCACCGGCCGCAAACGACAAGCTGGCGCGAATGAAGCGGAACGTCTCGGCGGCCGCGCTGCGGTTGTGCTTGGTCACCGTGATGGCGCCGTCGGTGTTGTGGGCTATTTCGCCCAGAATGGGGGTCCGGGTCAGTTGCTCTACGTCTTGGCGGGTCTGCACTTTGTCGTCGAACAAATCGCGCAGGTAAATGCCGGTAAAAGGCACCAGCAAGCCTATCAGCAGCGAGACCAGGTACATCATGGTCTTGTTGGGGCTGACGGGGTAGGGGAGCGCCGCGGCCGTGTCAATCACCCGGAGGTTGGCCACGTTGGAGGCGAGCGTCAAGCCGGCTTCTTCCCGCTTTTGCAGCAAGTACACGTACAGGTTTTGCTTGATGGACTGCTGGCGGTTGATTTCCCCAATCTGGCGCTCTATCACCGGCACGTTGCGAATGCGCGACGAGAACTGCCGCGAAGTTGCCTTCAGGTTGTTGCTCGTGATGACGAGGCCGTTCTTGATGTTGCGCAGGTTCTCCAGGATGTTGGACCGGAGGTTGGCGAGCTGCTCGTCCATGGTCTGCACCAGCTGGTTGCCGGGCTCCATGGTGCGCAGCATGCGCTCGCGCTCCATTTGCAGCTCGTTGAACTTGCCAATAAGGCCCAGCAGCGTGGGGTCCTGAATGCCCAGCGAGCTGGGAACCGTCCGGGACTGTCCTCCTTGGCGCAGGTAGCCCTCAATGGACTCGAGCACGTCAATCTGCGTCGCCCACTCACTCAGCTTGCTGTTGTTTTCGCTGGCTTGCGCCACGTAGCTGTTGGCCTGGGTGCTCACGTCGGCCACCTCGTTCTGCTGCTTGTACTGCTCCACGTTCTTTTCCACGCCCGTCAGCTCCGTGGTGAGGGAAGCCAGCCGCTCGTCAAGGAAGCGGATGTTGCTCTTCGCCGCTTGGTTCTTGTCTTCGAGGGCTTCTTTGTTGTAGTCCGTTAGCAGCTGGTTTATCACGGCCCGGCCTCGCTCCGGCAGGGCATCCACCAGGCTCACCGCCAGCACGTTGCCTTCTTTCTTAACCGGCGCCACCGTCAGGTTGCTGATGAACTGGTTGGCGAGGTCGTTGGGGTTGCGGAAGTGGATGATGATTTTCTTCTCCAACGAGTGCTGGTACTTGGGGAAGTCCGGCATCGACACGATGGTGAAGGTGCCGTAAGGCCGCGTGATTTGCTGGCCAAACTCGTAGGTCGAAACCCGGCCCGTGTGCTCGCTCAGGAAAAACGAATTGTCGCCCTTGAGTTGAACAACCACGCTTTTGTCGTAAGCCGTGGAGTCCAGCCGGTTGATTAGCAATTTAATGGGCAAGTTCTTCTCGTAAACTTCCACGTCCTTGAAGCGGCCCTGGATGTAGTAGCTGGTGTGCAGTGCCAGCTCGTTCACCACGCGCATCATCAGCGCTTTCGACTTAAAAAACTCGATTTCGTCGTCGATGCTTTTCCCCGCCGTTCCCCCGCCGGCCGCCGAGGCAAAATTGCCCACGCTTGACAAGTCGGGAGTGGTTTTTTCGTTTTTGATGAGCGCCGTGCTGGTCACGAAATACTGCGGAATGGACAGGTAGCGCAGGTACAAGAACGTGATGCCCACCGCTATGACTGCCCCCAATAAAAACCAGTACCAATAGCGCAGATACCCCGCAATCAAAGCGTTCAAACTTTTTGCATTGGGTTGCTCAGCACTCAGCGGAAACATTTCCGTTGCCATAACTCAATAATTTAAGGACCAGTAATTGAAATTAATGAAAATATCCTGGCGAGTTGCCTACCTTATAAAGCTGCTGGCCACGAAAAGTACCAGCGAAGCAATGGACAAGTAAATGGGCAAATTGACGGACCGCGTGCTCACTTGCAGGGCCTTGGCCTTGTCGGGCTCCACGTACACAATGTCGTTTTGCTGCAAATAGAAATAAGGAGAGTTAAGCACTTCCTTCTTGTTAAGATTGATGCGGGTAGTGATGCGGGTTTTATTTTTTTCCCGGATGATGAGCACGTCGTCGCGGCGGCCGTAGCCGGTCATGTCGCCGGCCAGGCCCAAGGCTTCCAGCACGTTTATCTTCTCGGTGGGCACCGTGAACGTGGCGGGCCGGTTCACTTCGCCAATCACCGTAATCCGAAAGTTGAGGTAGCGAAGGGTAACAACGGGGCCCTTGACGGACTTCGCCAGGATGTTCGTGATTTTGTCGGTGGCTTCTTCGCGGGTCAGGCCCGCGAGCTTGATTTTGCCCACCGTCGGAAAGTTTATCTCGCCGTCGCTGTCCACCAAGTAGCCTTCGCTGATGCGGCTACTGGCCGCCACGCCCGCCCCTCCGGCACTGGCCGCGGCGGGCAGCAGCACGCCGCTGTTGATGATGGCGTTGGTTTCGGCGCTCAAACTGTTCACCACGATGCCCAACAAGTCACCCGTTTCTATTTTGGGCTGTATGTTGTTGGAAATGACCGTCTGGTTGGAAGTGGCGCTGTCTAAATCGCTGAAGTAGGTAAGGTCGCGCCCAGCGCTGCACGAGGACAGGAACAACACCGTCGCGGCGAGGAGTACATACAGGCTTTTTGTGAACGATGAAGGGGAGTTTAGTAAGGAGTCCGCGGGCATGTTAGGGGATGTTGGGAGTGGCAATAAGAAGTACAGAAATAAGGCCGAAAAGCCAAACAGTCAAGGCAAAGGCGCGGGGTTAAAGGGATAATAAAATCAACATTCACTTGTCATAATTTAATCTGTCCGCTTCTCATAAGCTGACTACGTGCCTCTTAAGCCCTTGGATGATTCAGGTGGTTTCCGGGCCTCGCGCCATACGTGCCTATGCACCTGCTCACCGAAGATGCATCGTCACATCTTGGTGACGTTTCGTCGATTTTTGCCAAGTGGTGAAACGCCACGGTGCCCGGCGCTGAGCCAAAGCCAAGCACCGGGCACCCCTAAACGCGTCTTCTTAGAAAGCGTTGTGATGCCCCCTAACCGTTTGCATCACCGTCATGGCAACAATTTTCACGTCGAGCCAAAACGACCGGTTCCTGATGTACCAGATGTCGCTTTCCACCCGCTTGGCCATGGCAACAATCTCCTTGGTTTCGCCCCGGTAGCCGCGCACCTGGGCCCAGCCCGTGATGCCCGGTGCCACCGCATGCCGCTGCATGAAGTCGTTCAGCACCTGCGAGTACTCCTCCGTGTGCTTCACCATGTGCGGGCGCGGCCCCACCACCGACATCTCCCCCCGCAGCACGTTGAAGAACTGCGGCAGCTCGTCGAGGCTGGTTTTGCGCAGGAACGCTCCTACTTTGGTAATCCGCGCATCGCCTTTGCACGCTTGCTTGTAGTCGGCTTCATTGTTCTGGTACATGCTGCGCAGCTTGTAGCAATAAAAAGGACGGCCGTCTTTGCCGGTGCGCAACTGCCTGAACAACACCGGCCCCTTGGATTCGGATTTGATGAGCAGCGCCAAAAGAGGCAACAACCAGCTCAGAATGAAGACTACCACCAACAGCGCAAACACCGCGTCAAACATCCGCTTGGTGAAGAAGGGGTTGGGGTTGTTGGCTGACGCTTTGCGCTCATCGCGCTCATTAAAAAGGCGAATTGGGCCTTCCGGTGCAGGAAAAGTAAAATTGTATTCCATAGCCAAATAGGTTGGGTGGGTGGGCGGAGTGGTGGGAAAAGAGGGGTATGGCGAGGCAACGGGCAAAGTCGGGTTCAGAGAAATCGAGAGCGTTTCGCAGGTGCTGGAAGCGCTCAAACCAAGGGGTGTCCATCTTCATTCAGCAACCGGCGCTTGTTGCGTGCAAGCGCCGTACGTGGAAATCGGGCGGCATGGTTTAGTTCTATTTTCTGATTTTTGTTCAAATCAATATTGGAAAGTTGATTTTACTGTAAATCTATGCAAGGGTTGCCTTTAGTCAAGTTAAAATTTGGCCTTACTCATTAGTTGATACTTCTCAACCAAGAAAAGTGAATCCCATTATTGTGTTTTATGAAGGCGGCGTAAACACCCTCCTGTTGTGCCAAATCGGTGATGGTCGTAAAATCGCCGGAAATTCATCCTGGCTATAGCGAGTCGGTTGCCATCCAAGCAAAAATCAGATGCTAAGGTTGCCCTTACGAGCATTTCGAATGCTTAATTTCCTCATTTCCTTCGCCCGCACCGGCCAGTGCAGGCTCCGTGTTTGTCCTGAAACAGTTTTATCTGAATCCGAGATAATTTACCTCGAATAAGGTTATTAATTTCTTGGTTAATTTATACTTAATAAGAGGCCTGTTGACGGTCAAAAACGCTACTTAACCCCTGTTCTTCTAATCCGGTCAGTAGGGTGTTTTGCGGCTTTTCTGCTGTGGATGACCAAATTCGTGATGCAAAATATTAGCATTATACAATTAATGGATTGATTATAAATTCTGGTCACGTTTGCGCGACATGAACCGACTTTTGATGTCATCATCTCAGCCCTGTTCGCGCCATGTTGATGGATGCGCTCGTTTGCAGCCAAGGAGTTACGGGAGTAATTGTTGGCATCGATTAGCAACCGTCGGCATAGTTGAAGCTGTGCTTACTGTTCTCCTACTGTGAAAAGCCCAGAAAGCCTTCACGGAACGTCCTAAGCAACACCGCCCCAACCCCCAAGCCACTCTTGCGCCAGCAGGTGCTGAAAAGAGAGTGGCTAGTGGGGTTGGGGCAGCTTGCTTATTTAACGATGCGATGGGCGCATGCGCGCCCAGGCAGCCAGCATCCAAGGCGGTCAGTTTTTAGCGTAACCCGCTTGGGCAGCTTCTTTGGCAGAGTTTAAAGAGTCCGCGCCTTTCCGGTTGGCTAGTCAATGGCGTAGCCGTACCGGCGGATGCACGGGCGCCAGAACGCTTGGTAATTCTGTATCCACCCGTGGGTTCCGAACGGCAGCGAGTCGTTGTCGCGGTTGTTGAACGGCAGCTTATCCTCCTCGTAGTGCTCGTAAGCAACCGAGAAGCGCTGCGCCACGGCCTTGGGTGGCGTGCGGAAGCTGGGAAACAGCTTAGGGAAATGGTTGGTTAGAAAAATATCGTCCAACAACGCCCGCTTTCGCATTTTCCGCATCATGCGATACAAAAAGAAGTACGGCTTGAATCGGGAAGTGATGCGGTAAAATGTGC
>DASVTG010000636.1:0-1825 GCA_036387695.1 Hymenobacter sp.
CAATGCGACGATTAAAAGAACGTAGAAAAGGATTTCGCCTTGCCGCATAGAGGTGTCGCGTTAGAGAACAGCTAAAGTTAAGAGGCGCAAAAAAGAGGCTGGGCGTTTTGAATTCAAAACGCCCAGCCTCTTCCACCGGCAGTATTTCAGTGTACCGCCTGCTTCTGAAACTCCGTAACCGCCTCGCCTAAATCCAGTACTGCCACGCCGGGCAGGGCTTGCTGCACAATGCTGGCCCCGGCGGCCGAGCGGTAGCCGCCCGCGCAGTGGATAAGCACCGGCTTGTCGGTTGGAATTTCTTGGGCGCGCTCGCGCAGCTCGGGCAAGGGGATGAGCAGGGCGTTTTCAAACACCGGTACCTTGGCCTCGGAGCGGTTGCGAATGTCGACGATGGTGAAGGACTCGGGGTGCTCGCGCACCTGGGCCACGTCGACGGCGGGGGAGGTTTCGGGCAAAGTTAGCGGGGCCAGCAAGGCGCCTTTGATGTTGCCTTCGTAACCGATTTTGGCGGTCTTGCGCACCACGGTGTCCAGCGCAATTTGCGAATCGGCCAGGAGGTAAAATTTTTCGTCGGGGCCGACCACCGAGCCCAGCCAGGTTTCGAACTTGCCGCCGTCCTGCAGGTTGATGGCGCCGGGCAAGTGGCCGGCGCGGAATTTAGCCGCCGGGCGGCTGTCGATGAGCAGGACTCCCGGCTCCAGGGCCTCGGTGCTGCTCGGGTGCGGCACCGCCCGGATGCTGTCCTCAAAACTGGGGGCGCCCTGCTTGTTCAGCTTCACGCCGTGCCCGAAGTACTTGGGCACGAACGGCTGGTCTTCGAGCAGCACCCGGATGAAGTCCTCCTGCGACATGGGCTGCAGGGCGTAGTTGGTTTTGAGCTCCTTGGCAATCGTGCTGTCGAGGTCGGTGCTGGTGGTTTTGCCGCAGAGGCTGCCGGGGCCGTGCGCGGGGTACACGCGGGTGGTGCCGGGCAGGGTCATGAGCTTGTTGCGGGTGCTTTTGTAAAGCTGGGCCGCGAGTTCTTCGCGCTTGTGGCCGCCCACGGCCTCTTCTTCCCGCAGGTCGGGCCGGCCCACGTCGCCCACAAACAGCGTGTCGCCGGTGAACACGGCGCGGCTCTGGGCCAACTCGTCCAGGAGCAGGATGCTGATGGAGTCCGGCGAGTGGCCGGGCGTATTGATGGCGTGCAACTCCACGGCGCCCAGCTTGATGCGGTCGCCGTCGTCGAACGCCTGGTGGGGGTATTTGGCGCCCACCAGCTTGCTGCAGTAGATGGTGGCCTCGGTTTCTTCGGCAATTTCCAGGTGCGACGACACAAAATCGGCGTGCGGGTGTGTCTCAATTACGGCGATGATGTCGGCCTCGTGCTCGTCGGCAAAATCGTAGTACGGCTGGGGGTCGCGGCCCGGGTCGATGATGGCGACTTGACGGCCGCAGCGCACGGCGTAGCTGGCGTGGGCCAGGCCCTTGTCGTAGAACTGCTGGATTTGCACGGCCGAGGCCGTGCTACTGGGGAGGGGAGGCATTCTCAGGTGGCTTTAGGGCTGGGTTTTCAGCCGGGTGACTAGGTCAAATATAAGCAAGCCGCCGAATGCCGGGGATGGTTCAGCTTGGCCGAACACGCAAAAAAGCCCCAGCCGGTTGGGCTGGGGCTAGGAGTAAGCGGATGGAAATGAAAGTTAAGCTTTGGCTTTGCCCTTCATTTTGCCGCCTTGTTTGGCGTGGCCCCGGTGTTCGGCCTTCAGCTGGCCCATCTTGGCGTATTGGTCGGCTGAGAGGATGGTTTTGAGTTGGGCTTCGTAGCGGTCGTGCGAGGCCTTCATTT
>DASVTG010000637.1:0-20880 GCA_036387695.1 Hymenobacter sp.
CGAGTTTTTCTCGTTCTTCATCTACTCGTTTTCCATCTTCGGGCCGCTGCAGGAATTGGGCAACATCATCGGCATCTACCGCGAAACCGAAATTTCGCTGGGCAACTTCCAGCAGATTCTCGACACGCCGAAGGACGTGAAACCGGCCCAGCCCAAGTCCGTGGCGCACATCGACAACCTGGCCTTCGAGAACGTCAGCTTCAAGCACCTCACCGCCAACGCCCCGGCCCTGAACAACATTTCCTTCACCACCAAGCTGGGCGAAACCATTGCCTTCGTGGGCCCCTCGGGCTCCGGCAAAACCACGCTGGTGAAGCTGCTGGTGGGCCTCTACCCGCCCCTGTCGGGCCAAATTCGCTACAACGGCATCCCCGGCTCCGAAATCGACCTGGACGAGCTGCGCGAGCAGATTGGTTTCGTCACGCAGGACACGCAGCTGTTCTCCGGCACCATCCGCGAGAACCTGCGCTTCGTGGCGCCCAACGCCACCGACGAGGAATGCATCCAGGCCCTGCACCAAGCGGCGGCCAACACCCTGCTGGCCCGCGCCCCCAAAGGCCTGGATTCCGTCATCGGCGAGGGCGGCGTGAAGGTGTCGGGTGGCGAAAAGCAGCGCCTCAGCATTGCCCGCGCCCTGCTCCGCAAGCCCACCCTCATGGTGTTCGACGAAGCCACTTCGGCCCTGGACTCGCTCACCGAAGAAGAAATCGGCAAGACGGTGCGCGAGCTGTCCGGCTCGCGCCAGCACATGACCATCCTCATTGCCCACCGCCTCAGCACCATCCTCCACGCCGACCGCATTTTCGTGCTCGAGCGCGGCCACATCGCCGAGCAAGGCCGCCACGCCGAGCTGCTGCAGCAAAAAGGCCTCTACTACGCCATGTGGCGCCAGCAAATTGGCGAACGCAAGGAAAGCGCCGCCCCGGAAGCCGTAGCGGTGTAGCCGAACGGCAGCGAGGAGCGCTGCTTGGGCGGGCTGGGTGTACGTACCGGGCGGTCGGCCTGCAAGCAAGCGGAACATCAAACTCCCCTCCTTACCAAGGAGGGGACGTTTCAGCGAAGCTGAAACGGGGGTGGTTGAACCCGTTGCACGACTCGCGCCAGGTTCGTTCGCCCATCCTTCAACGACTCCCTGCGGTGCCGCCCCCCCTGTCCGAGCCGCTGGCTCGAACATCCCCTCCTTGGTAAGGAGGGGAGCATGTCGTTCTGCCACCGCTTACTCTATCACCTGCTTCTTCACGTCGAAATCAACTTTGGGCGGCTTGGGGTTCATGTCTTCCAGCGCGGCCACCACTATTTCGGTCATGGCCAGGTCGCGGGCCCACTTGTGGTTGGCGGGTATCACAAACCAGGGCGCATCGCCGGAAGAGCAGTGGCGCATGGCGTCTTCGTAGGCTTGCTGGTAATCGTCCCATAAGGCGCGCTCCTTGAGGTCGTTGGGGTCGAATTTCCAGTTTTTGGCGGGGTCGTCGAGGCGCGCTTGCAGGCGCTGGGCCTGCTCGTCTTTGGAGATGTGCAGGAAGAACTTGAGGATGCGCGTGCCGTTGCGCGTCAGCAGCTGCTCGAAATTGTTAATGTCTTCGTAGTGCTGCTTGCAGGTTTTTTCGTCAATCAGGCCGTGCACACGGGTGATGAGCACGTCCTCGTAGTGCGAGCGGTTGAACACCCCAATGTGGCCCTGCTTGGGCGTCTGGGCGTGAATGCGCCACAAAAAGTCGTGCTTCAGTTCCTCGCTGGTCGGCGCTTTGAAGGTGGCCACCTGCACGCCCACGGGGTTCACGCCCGTGAGTAGGTTCTCGATGGCGCCGTCCTTGCCGCCGGTGTCCATGGCTTGCAGCACAATGAGCAGGCTGCGGCTGTGCTCGGCGTAGAGCAGCTCTTGCAGCTCGCTCAGCCGCTGGCGCAGCTTCACCAGGCGCGGGCTGGCCTCGTCCTTGTCGCCGAGCTTGTGCGCAAACGGGGTGATGTCTTCGGGGTCGACCTGGGCCAGGCGGAAAGACTTGTTCTTAACGTAAACGGCGGGCGTTTTAGGCAGTTTGAATTTCATGCCTGTAGGAACGCGCCACGGCGCGTTCGGTTGTTGAACGAAATGAATATGCCCCAATGCTGAACGCGCCGTGGCGCGTTCCTACAGGACCACCAGCCGTGCCACACCAAACGCTGCGCTGGCCGCCAACGCCCCCACCACCGCCATCTTGACGGCCCCGGCCACCGGGGGCTGCCCCGTCAGGCGGCTTTTGAAATAGCCAAACACCAGCAGGCACACCAGCGTGATGGCCGCCGACCACGCCAGTCCCTCGGCGGGCGTATCCGTGAAAAAGTAGGCGCTGAGCGGAATGAGCCCGCCCGCTGCGTAAGACGAGCTGATGGTGAAAGCGCTTTTGGGGGCCTGCTTGGGGTCGGGCTGCTCCAGCCCCAGCTCGTATTTCATCATGAAGCGCACCCACTGCTCGGGGTCGGCGGTGAGCTCGGCCACGGCGGCGGCGCGGGTTGCGGCCGAAAGGCCCATTTCGGCCAGCAGCTCGTCCACCTCGGCGCGCTCCACGTCGGGCACCTCGCGCACTTCGCGGCGCTCGCGGGCTTCCTCGGCTTCGTAGTGCTCCACTTCGGTGCGGCCCGCCAGGTAGCCGCCCAGGCCCATGGCAATGCTGCCGGCCACGATTTCAGCCAGCCCGGCCGTTATCACCAAGCCCGACGAGGCCACGGCCCCGCTCAGGCCCGCGGCCAGCGCAAACGGCACCGTCAGGCCATCCGACAAGCCGATGACCACGTCCTGCAGCGTGGCCGAGCTGCTGAGGTGGTGCTCGTGGTGCAGCACAAAGGCGGGTTCGGTGGCAGCGGGGTCGTTCATGGTGTGTATAAATCAGGCGCGAAAAACTAACTCAGCTTGGCACTTTACGTACGCAAGAATAGATTTTTCGCCACCGAATTGTTTCGGTTGTTTCTTTCACCTCACTCGACTTCAGAATTATGGCCTCTCCCGCCAAAGCACCTGCTGCCAAGAAAGCCGCCCCCCAGAAAGCCGCTTCTGCTACCCAAAAAACAGCCCTCGTGCCCGTCACCAGCGCCAACACCGGCAACGGCGCCGGCAGCAACGCCGCCGTCGACATTCAGCCCCGCCTGAACCAGCAGCAGAACGCCCCCTCGCCCACCCAACGCTACGGCACCGTGAGCCAGCGCCTGCCCATCGGCCTGAGCGAGCCCACCCGCCGCGAAAGCGTGGAAATGCTCAACCAGCTGCTGGCCGACACCATCACGCTGCGCGACATGTACAAAAAGCACCACTGGCAGGTGGTGGGCCCCACGTTCTACCAGCTTCACCTGCTCTTCGACAAGCACTACGAAGAGCAGTCGGTGCTGGTGGACGCCATTGCCGAGCGCATCCAGATTCTGGGCGGCGTGGCCGTGGCCATGGCCCACGACGTGGCCGAGCTCAGCAGCATTCCCCGCGTGCCCCGCGACCGCGAAGAGGCGCCCATCCAGGTTTCGCGCCTGCTCGACGGCCACCAGCGTATCCTGAAAAACTGCCACGACTACGCCGACAAAGCCGATGAATCGGGCGACGACGGCACCAACGACCTCATCGTGAGCCAGCTGGTGCGCACCAACGAAATGCAGGTGTGGTTCGTGGCCGAGCACGTGGTGGATTCGCCCCTCACGCAGGCCGAGTAGCCAAAGCCAACCCCGCTGTACCGAGTAAAAAAGCCGCTGCACATCCTGGAGCGGCTTTTTTGTGGGCCTTGCAGCCGGCCCGGGACCGGCCGGGGCTATTTCTCCTGTATGGCCAGCTTCTCAACGTGGTTGTCCTCGGCTTCTTCCACCGAATGGGTGCGGCCGAGGTCGCTGTCTTTCTTGGCCAGCGTGGCCAGGACGCAATAAAACTCGTGCAGCACCTGAATTTCCTCTTCCGAAAAATCCTGGGCGTTGATGAGGCGGTTGCTGGCGCCTTTGGTAGCTGCAATCAACTCGTTCAGCTTGAGGTGCAGCACCAGAGAATCCTTGTTTTGAGCCCGCTGGATGAGAAACACCATCAGAAAGGTGATGATGGTGGTGCCCGTGTTGATGACCAGCTGCCAGGTTTCGGAGAACCGAAACAAGGGCCCCGTGATGCCCCACACCAGCACTATGCCGGCCGCAGTGGCAAAGGCCGAAGTAGAACCCGAAAACTTGGTAATGGTCCCGGCCAACCGGCCAAACAAAGAACCTGAAGCAGCAGAAGCGGGAATTTCCATGAGAAGAAATAAATGCGGAGATGGTCGCGCCCGAGAAAATCTCGGCGGATACGCAATATAAACAATTGAACGATGGGCGTTTGGTGAAAAAGCGCGCCCGAAGGTTGTGTGGCCAAAATGTGCCGGCTATCTTTGCACCCGCTTCGCCGCCTCAGCGAAGCCGGTTTCGGCCGAATTACCCAGGTTTAGTTGCCTTTTGCGCACGTGGTGAAACTGGTAGACACGCCATCTTGAGGGGGTGGTGCCTTCGGGTGTGGGAGTTCGAATCTCCCCGCGCGCACGCAAAACAAAAAGGCCCGCTGCAAGCAATTGCAGCGGGCCTTTTTGCTTACCAGAACGGTGCCTTTGAACTTGTACCGCGAAATTTCATTTCGCGACGAGCGCAGCGAAGTCCTGACGAATGCTACTACTGGAGTTGCGCTCGTCGCGAATTGAAGTTTCGCGGTACTCGGGCTCACGGTACTTGGGCTACTCGCGCTCAAACGGGTTGCCGGGTTTCACCAGCACCACCCGCTCCCGCTCCACCACCACTTGGCCCGGCAACGCGCCTTTGGGCTTGCGCACAAACTTCTTGGGCGTCACCGTCACGGGGCACAGCGAGTCGTGCTGGCGGCGGGAGTACCAGCCGGCCAGCATGGCGGCGTGCTCCACCACGGGCTCCGGCACCGGCTGCCCGGGCTTGTGCCGGATTACCACGTGCGAGCCCGTCACGTCCTTGGCGTGCAGCCACAAGTCCTCTTTGTGGGCGTACTTCTGCGTCAGCAAGTCGTTGTTCGCCGCATTCCGCCCCACCAAAATGGTGAAGCCCCGGTCCTCGAAAATCTTGAAAGGAAGCTCGTTGGCGGCTTTCGCGGCCGCGGGCGTGGGGTCCAGGCCGTGCTGTTTGCGCCAGACGCGCAGCCCGCGCAATTCGGCCAGGGCGGGCACGGTGTCCATTTCTTCGAGGCGCTCCAGCGCCGTGAGCGCCTCGGCTTCGCGGCGGGCAATGCGCTCGGTGAGTTGCCGCTCCTCAATCTGTTGGTTTTTGCCCTTGCGGTAAAGGTTTTCTGCCGTGTGCTGGGGTTTTTCGGTGGGCTTGAGCTTGATGACCCGCGCGGCACCCGTGTAAAAGTCCACCACTTCTACCTGCCCGGCTCCCGCCGGAATGTCGTGCAGGTTGGCCATGATGAGGTCGGCGGTGTGGCGGTAGCCAGCTTCGTGGGCCAGGGCGTGCAGGCGCTGGCGGGCGTGGGCGGCGGCCGTGCCGGCCTCGTCGGCGCGGCGTTCCAGCAGCTGGCGCAGCTGCTTGGTTTCCATTTCCAGCGCCCGGCGGCCCAGGGCCATGGGCACAAAGCGGCGCAGCGCCCCAATGGGGTCGTCGCCGGGCAGGGTTTCGAGAATGTCCCCCAGCGGCAGCAAACTCAGCCGCGTGCGGCCCTCAAATTGAATGATGTAGTAATGCGCGGGTTTTTCCAGCTGGGCCAGCACTTGGTTTACCAAGCGGGTCTTTGTTTCCAGCGGCGCCGGGTCGTAGCCATGGCCGCGGAGGTAGCGCAGCGGCAGGTCCGACAAAGCCGGCGGCACTGTCTGAACCGCAGATTTAACGGATTGAACGAATGGCGCAGATTCGGACGGACGCGGAATTCCGAAGGGCTGTGCCGTAGGTGCGGGTTGGGGGCGCAGGTCGGCGTCGGCCAGCAGCTTTTGCTGGAAGAGCTGGGCCGGCGCATCGGGCGCGGTCCGGAAAATGGCGTTGGGGCGCGGGCCGTAGAGCTTGAACACCAGCCGGGCTCCGCTCCGGAAGTTTACTTGCAGCACCCGGTCCTGGGGCCAGGCTGCCACGGTTTCGACCTGTTGGCCCAGTAAATCCGGGAATAAATCGACAGAATTGGCCCGGGCCCGCTGGAAGGTTTCGGGCAAGGCCAGGGCCGGAAAAGTGGCGCCCAGCTGCGCTTTCAGCCAAAACTCCTGAGCGCCATCGGTGAGGCCCACCACCAGCTCGTCCTTTTCCTGCGAGAAGCACACGGCCACGCGGTAGCCACGCAGTCGCTCGGTGAGCGCGGGCGCCAGCTGGCGCAGGAAATAGTAGTTGGTGTGCATATGCACAAAAAAGTTAAGGGGTTTCGGAAATTTCCACCAGTCCTAACAAATCGGAGTACCGGCGCTCAATGCTCCATACTTCCAGCCAAAAAGCGAGCTGCGCCGCGCCAAACATTCCAAAAGGCACGAGCGCACCCCAAGTGGCAGGACCGAGCAGTAAAGCGGCAATACAAGCGATGCAAAAAGCGCCGATAAACGAAAACCAGACAATTGCAAAGTATTTGGTTCGCTCAGGCAATTTCATTCGCAACCGGACGAACGAACCAGCAGCAGCAGGCGGGCACGCTTCCGTGAAGCCTTCAACCGCCGGGAATAAATAGTTCCGTCGATTAGTAGACCCCATGATATCAAACACACCGTTGTAGGCATCTACGCGCCCGTAATAAGGCTCTTTAGGCTTTCGGCTCCATATTTCCTGCCATCCTGAAAGAGGTTCAGCAACAGTGCCTTGTACTCGGCGCAAGACCTCCGCCTGCGGTACGGGTGAATGGTAGAGCTTCTCGAAGTAGAGAAAAGGGAAACCCCACATCACACCTCCACCGTCAGCCCGTCATACGCCAGCCGCAGCCACGGCGGCAGTTCGGCTTCCACGTCGTGGTGGCGGCCCAGCTGGTGGCTGATGTGGGTGAGGTAGGCCCGTTTGGGCTGGGCTTCTTCCAGCACCGCAATGGCCTGGGCCAGGGTGAAGTGCGAAATGTGTTCTTCGCGCCGCAGGGCATTGAGCACAATCACGTCGGCGTCGCGGAGCTGGGCGCGGGTTTCGGGCCCAATGTGGTTGGCGTCGGTGAGGTAGCAGAAGCCGCCGATGCGAAAGCCCAGCACGGGCAGCTTGTGGTGCATGGCCCGCAGGGGCTGCACGGCCACTCCCACCGCATCAAAGGGCTGGTCGTCGCGCTCGATGGGATGCAGCGTCACGCGGGGCACGCCGGGGTATTTGTGCTCGGCAAAAATATAGGCAAACTCCTGCTGCAGCTGGCGCAGCACGCGCGGCTCGCCATACAAGGGCATGTCTTGCTGCTGCCGAAAGTTAAACGCCCGAATGTCGTCCAGGCCCGCGGTATGGTCCTTGTGCTCGTGGGTAAAAAGCAACCCGTCGAGGTGGGTGACGCGGGCGCGCAGCATCTGCTGCCGGAAATCAGGCCCGGAATCAATCACGAAGCTGCGCCCGTTCACGGCCACGTGCACCGACACCCGCAACCGCTGGTCGCGGTGGTCGAGCGAGCGGCACACCGCGCAGGTGCAGCCTATCATCGGCACCCCCGAGGAAGTGCCCGTGCCCAAAAACGTTACAACCATTTTCAATGAGTGAATGGGTGAATGAGCGAATGAGTGAATGGATGCATACTCATTCACTCATTCGCTCATTCACCCATTCACTATTGTTTAGCCCACGTACTGCTTCACCACGCGCACCAGGGCGTCGAAGTCAAGCGGCTTGGGAAGATAGTCGGTCACGCCGGCTTCGCGGAACTGGTCCATCGAGTAGTTGTTGGCGTTGCCGGTGATGGCAATGATGGGCAGCTTGTTGATAGCGGGGTCGGCGTGGGCGCGGATTTCGCGGGTGCACTGCATGCCGTCTTTCACGGGAATGTTGATGTCCATCAGCACGCAGTCAACGGGCGTGCTTTCCAGCTGCTTCAACACTTCGCCGCCATTTTTGGCCAAAATGATTTTGTATTTCTGCAGCTCCAGAATTTTACGGGTCAGGTTGAGAATTACCGAGCTGTCTTCAGCAATCAGAATGGTTTTGGCTTGAGTATCGGTGGACATGAGCGTGGGGGATTGGGTTGGGTTCACAGGTAGATTTGACAGAAAAGAAAGGGCGGTGGCGCCGGCCTACACGGCCGACGCATTGGTTGCTCGCTCAACGGCACCGGGGTATTCGGCAACGAACTGTGCAAAGTAATGTTCCAGAAGTTGAAATCCCGCCGCGCCTTCTTCCATTCGACCCCCTTTAAGCTGGTGTTCGAGGTGGCGGGCCTGGGCCGCCAGGGCCACGCCGCCCAGCGTGGCGGCCGTGCCTTTGAGTTGGTGTAGCATGGGCAACAGCTCTTTGTAGTTGTTGGCGGCGGCCACGGGAGCCGCGTCGCGCAGCAAATCGCCGGCCTCCTGCTCAAACTCCTGGTACAAGTCGGCCGTGAACTCGGGCCCGCCCAATTCCACCAGCTGGCGCAGGATGGCGTCGTCGAGCGTGGGCTCGCTGGCCATGTGTTCGGCGGGCACGGCGGCGGGCACGGCCGCCTGGGCCGCTGGTGGGGCGGGCTCGGCGGGCATGGGGCGGGAGTTGCGCGGGCGCAGCCAGCGGTGCAGCACTTCGTAGAGGTGGCGGCTTTTCACGGGCTTGCCCACGTAGTCGTCGAGGCCCTGGCGCATGAAGCGGCCGGCGTCTTCCTGCATGGAATAGGCCGTCATGGCCACCACGGGCGGGCAATAAGCACCCAGCAGGCGGCGGATTTCGGCCGTGGCGGCCACGCCGTCCATTTCGGGCATCTGAATGTCCATGAACACGATGTCGTAGGCAATGGCCGACGCGGTGGCCATGTTGATGGCTTCGCGGCCGCTGCTGGCCACGTCCACCTGGCAGCCCAGCTTGGTGAGCAGGCGCTGGCCCACCTTCTGGTTGATGGCGTTGTCGTCGACGAGCAGGACGTGGGGCGGGGCGGCGAAGGGCTGGAACACGGCTTCGCGCACCGGGGCCACGGTGGGCAGGTCTTCCAGCTGGGCTTCGCGGGCGCTGATGGTGAACCAGAACACGCTGCCTTCGCCTTCGTCGGAGAGCACGCCGATTTCGCCGCCCAGCAGCTCGGCCAGCTGCCGGCTGATGCTCAGGCCCAGGCCCGTGCCGCCATACGCCTTGCTGGGCGTGGTGTCGAGTTGGGTGAAGTTGGTGAAGAGCAGGTTGGCGTTGTCGCTCGAAATGCCGATGCCGGAGTCCTGCACCGCGAAGCGCAGGGTGTGCAGCTCGCCGTCGGTGCTCACGCTGCTCACCACAATGCCCACCGTGCCTTCGTTGGTGAACTTGATGGCGTTGGCCACGAGGTTGGACAAGATTTGGAGCAGCCGCACCTCGTCGGTAAGCACGTAGCGCGGGGTGTGCGGCGTGATGTGGTAAGTGAAGCGGATGTGCTTCTGCTCGGCGCGGTAGATGAACAGCGAGCGGATGCGCTCCATCACGGTTTGCAGCTCCACGCCGGCTTCCCGGATTTGCAGCTTGCCGGCCTGGATTTTCGACAAGTCCAGGATGTCGTTGAGGATGGTGAGCAGGGCGT
The DNA here is from genome assembly GCA_036387695.1 of Hymenobacter sp. GTDB lineage: Bacteria > Bacteroidota > Bacteroidia > Cytophagales > Hymenobacteraceae > Hymenobacter. Next base: position 9,581 of record DASVTG010000637.1, read on the forward strand.
CGGAGCTCTTGCGCAGCGTGTCCACGTAGTCGAGCTGCTCGTCGGTTTCCACCGTTTGGTCGAGCAGGTCAATCATGCCGATAATGCCGTTCATGGGCGTGCGCAGCTCGTGGCTCATGTTGGCCAGGAACTGCGTTTTGGCTTCCAGGGCGGCTTCGGCGGCGTCTTTGGCCTGGCGCAGGTCGTCCTGCATCTGCTGGATTTCGGTCACGTCGCGGGCAATGCCTTCGGTGCCGCTTTCGCCTTCCTTCACCAAGCGGGCGTTCACCAGCACGCTCACGGGGTAGCCGTCCTTGTGCCACATCTGGGTTTCGAAGTTGCGCAGGCCGCTGTTGCGCTCAATTTCGGCCCCCACTTTGGCCCGGTCGTTGGCATCGACGTAGTAGTTCATCACCGGCTGGCCGATGACTTCCTCGGGCTCGTAGCCCAGCACCTCGCGCACCGAGGGGCTGACGATGGTGAGGATGCCCTCGGCATCGGTCCGGTAGTAGATGTCCTGGAAGGACTCGAAGATGGAGCGAAACTTTTCCTCCTGGGCCTCCAGGGCCAATTGGGCCCGTTTCTGCTCGGTGATGTCGTGGGCAATGGCCGAGATTTCCTCAAAAGAGCCATCGCCCAAATAAATCGGGTTCAGGTAGATGTCGGTCCACACCTCGGCGCCGCGGGCGTCCTCCAGGCGCATCTCAAAGCGCTGGGGCTGGCCTTTGGCCGCCGCCTCGTAGTAGCGCACGAAGGTGTCGCGCTCGGTTTCGGGCATGCGGCTCAGGTCCGACTCCCAAAGGTCGAGCCCGCGCACCGGATAGGTGCCGTTGCGCCGCAGAAACAGGGCCGCGTAGTTGCGGTTGTAGTTCATGAGGTGGGCGCGGGTGTTCACCGTCCACATCACGTGCGAGCCGCTTTCAAAGATGGCGTTCAGGCGCGCGGTTTGCTTGCCGATTTGCTCTTCGTTGCGCTTGCGCTCAATGGCCAGGGCTACCTGGTTCGAGATGAAGTGCAGCACGTCGAGGTCGCCGGGCGTGTAGGCGTCCACGCGGCCGTAGTCCTGCACGGCCAGCACGCCAATGATGCGGTCGCCGATGCTCAGCGGCGAGGCCAGCATGACCTCGGGCACCAGCCCCTGCGCCGTGATGGTGCCGCTGCGGATGAGCTGCTGAAAATCGGTGTGGGTGAGGTAGCGCGGCTGCCCGCCGGCAATGATGTACTCCGACACGCCGGTTGCGAACGGCAGCGTGCCCTGCGGCCGGTGCGAAGGGTGCTGGTCGACGTGGTAGGCAAACTGCAGCTTGGTGCGGGCGTCGTCGCAGAGGGCAATGAACAGGTTGCTGGTTTCAATAATTTTGCTCAGCTCGCGGTGAATGGCCCCGTAGAGGCTGGGCAAGTCCTTGGCCGAGATGGCCAGGTTGGCGATGCTGTAGTAGACTTTTTGCAGGCGCTCGGCCTTGATGCGGTCCGTGATGTCGTGCAGGATGGCCCGGCTGCTCACGGGCTGGCCTTCCTCGCGCACCACGCTCATGCTCCCGATGAGGTGCACGGGCTTGCCCGTGCTGGTCAGAAACACGGTTTCGACCTTGTTCACCGGCTCGCCGTCGTAGAGGTTGCGCAGCTGGTAGAGCAGCTTGGCTTTGTAGTAGGGGTGCACCACGTCGGCGAGGGTGCGGGTGGACAGCTCGGCGTCGGTGTAGCCCAGCTTTTCCTTCCACGCCTTGTTCACGAACAGGAAGCCGTTGTCGGCGCTCAGGTGCTGCACCAGGTCCTGGGCGTTGTCGAGAAAGTCCTGGAGGTGCGTGCTGTCGCCGGACAGGGTTTGGCTGGTTAGCTGCCGCTCGTCGGCTTCTTGCCCGGCCATCCACACGCCGGTGATGGAGCCGGCCAAGTCGCGCGTGAAGCCCGCGCGCCAGTTCACTTGGCGCGGGTAGCCGCTCTTGGTGAGCAGGGTACGCGTGTAGCTGGCGGCAATGTTTTCGTGGGCGATGCTGTCGAGGTATTCGCGGCGCTGAGTGGCCCGCTCGGCCGGCGGGGTGAACATTTCGTAGCTCCGCTGCCCAATCACCTGCTTGCGGGAATGGCCCGTCATCGCCAAAAAAGCCTCGTTCACGTCCACGATGGCCCCCTGCGTATCGAGCAACACGTATGCCTGCCCGAGTTGGTCGAGCAGGGTGGGCAAGGGTGGGGCCGCGGGACGAGTAGAAGAAGCCGCCGAAAAAGAAGCCATAGAATGACGCGTACTGCCTGTTGATAATTCGTGCTAAGATAACCATTGCCCTGCGAGCGCACGGCGTAATTTTGGCCAAACGTAAAATTTCACGGCGCAGGTTCGCCGTGGCCTCTCTGTCGCCTCTTGCCGCCTTCCCCTGCCCCGCTGCTGCTCTTCGCCGTCACCACCGACTTGTGCTTCGACCAGCGAATGCAGCGCATCTGCGGAAGCCTGGCCGCGGCGGGCTACCGGGTGCAGCTGGTGGGCTGGCAGCGACCAACTTCGCCCCCGCTCACGCCCCAGCCCTACGCCCAGCACCGGCTGCGCGGCTGGTTCCAACGTGGCAAACTGTTTTACCTGGAATACAACCTCCGGCTGTTCTTTTTCTTGCTGGGCCAGCGCGCCGACGCGTGGTGCGCGGCCGACCTCGACACCGCGCTGCCCGTGTGGCTGCGGGCCCGCCTCGGCAGCCAACCTCTGGTGTACGACGCCCATGAGCTGTTCACGGAAGTGCCCGAAGTGGTGGCCCGACCCGCCGTGCAGCGCGCCTGGCGCTGGGTGGAGAGCTTCATTGTGCCGCGCGCCCGCCTGGCTTACACGGTGGGCCCGGCCCTGGCGCGGGTGTTTGAGCAACGCCACGGCCGGCGCTTTGCGGTGGTGCGCAACGCGAGTCGATTGCAGGACGAAGCTCCTCTGCCAGTCGGCACTACGGCCAGTAGCTACATCCTGTACCAGGGCGCGCTAAACGTGGGCCGCGGCCTGGAGAACCTGCTCGACGCCATGCCGCAGGTGGCCGGCCGGCTGGTGATTTGCGGCGAAGGCGACTTGTCGGTAGCGCTGCGCGAACGGGCCGAAAGCCTGGGCTTGCTGGCCTCCGGACAGGTGGAATTTCGCGGCTTTGTATTGCCCGAGGCACTGCGCGAAATCACGCGCCACGCGGCCGTGGGCATCATGCTGCTTGAAAACATTGGCCTGAGCTATTATTACTCCTTGGCCAATAAGTTCTTCGATTACGTGCACGCCGGCATTCCGCAGGTGCTCATCGACTTTCCTGAATACCGGGCCCTCAACGAGCAGTTCGACGTGGCCGAACTAGTGAGCGACTTGCAGCCGGCCACCCTGGCCGCCGCCCTCAACCGCTTGTTGCGCGACGAGCCCGCCCGCTACCAGCACCTGGCCAAAAACTGCCGCCGCACCGCGCCCCAGCTCAGCTGGCAACACGAGGAACAAGAGCTATTGCGGCTGTGGCGGGAGGTGGTACCGGCAAGGACCTTGCAGAAGCAATACTAAATGCCTGATTAATAAGTTATCTGCGCACTAATTGTATTTGACTTAGTTTATTGCCACTCATGAAGCATTTCACCGTCCGTTGGCTAGCAGTCTTGTTGTTTCTGCCTGTTGCACTTGCGGCGCAACCATCAGTTCCTCAATCTGCTCCAATTGCCATTACGGCGTCCGAAACGTACGAACTGGCCAATATCATTTTGGCGCTGACGCCTTACGGGAAACAAGACCCGTCGGAAGTGTACCAACCCTCGCGGTACTACCGCGAAGTACGCGCGCACTTCGAACCTTATGCGCTTCATCCGCTGGTGGCACAGGTAAATTACTCCCGCCAGGAATGGGACAAATTCTTAAGCTTTCGCACAGACTCCTACGCTTTTGCATTCGATGCTCAGGGGCAGTTGGTGCGACAGTTTCCGTTTGCCACGCAACCGCCGCACCATCCTTTCGATGAGCACCTGGCCCTGGTGGCGGATTTCGCCCGGACTTCGGGTTTTCGAGCATTTTACCAGCGCCACCGGCCCTATTACGACTCGCTGGCCACGGCCTATCAAGCCTCGCAGCGGTTGCCGGAAGTACTCGCCTTTCTCACCGCCGAACTGGGTAACGCCCAGCCGGAAGCGCGCTATGCCATCGTCTTTTCGCCGCTGGTGGGCCGCATGAACTGCCACCGCGACGTCAATGGCGTGGCCACGGACTTCATCACCCTGCCCGAATACTTGCTGAACCGGACCACCGCGCAAGTCCCTTCGGCCGCAGAAGTGGCGTCGGGCATTCATATGCTCTTCACGGAAATGGACCACGGCTTTGTTAATCCCGCCACCGACCAGCACGCGGCGCTGGTAACGCAGTCATTTGTCCCTGGCAAATGGGACGTGGGCAGCGGGTACGAAAAAGACCCGTTCGGCACTTTCAACGAGTACATGACGTGGGCCGTGTACGACTTGTTTGTTCACCGGTATTTCCCGCAAGAAGCCCCGCAAGTGTGCCAGGATTGGGCCATGCAGAACGAGAGCCGGGGCTTTTTTGCCAGCACCTTGTTCAACGACAAAGTCCGGGAACTGTACGACCGTCGCAAGAAAGGCCAGACGCTGCGCTCCATTTATCCTGCCTTGCTCAAGTGGTGCCAGCAGGCTCAGAACCAGCTTTCTCAGCCCACCATTGCCAGCAGCTCCCTGCAAAATGCGACCGTCACCACCGGTTTGCTTGCTCATTATGAAGTACGCTTTTCCGAACCCATGCAAGAGACGCCCACTGTGGACATCATGCACGTGGCGATGAAAGAGCCCCGGCAGCAAAAGCGGGTGTCGCTTACCCCGCAGGCGCACAACCTGCGCTGGAGCGACCACGGCCAAAAGCTTGCCTTTGACCTGGAGTTAGAGAACAATTGCAAAAATCGCGTCATGTTCAATGTGCCCTGGACCACCAAGTTGGCCCTAAAAAGCAAAAAGGGAGTAGATTTAAAAGTGTATCAATCGAGCATCGTTACCGAAGTCAAGGTGCACTGATTTTGGCGTTTCCGCTTCCACTCCATTTCTTCGCGGGCCACCGCCATTCTGTTCTCACGTACCCTTCCTTTTACATGAAACGCATTTTGATGGTTGCTTTTCTCTTATTTACAGTCGGCACGGCGCGGGCTCAAGCGCCGGTAAATGCACAGGAAGCTTACGAATACCTGCAAAACCAACGCGCCCGCGTGCGCAAAGTGGTTGGCCGGGGAGAAAGCCCGGCCGCCGATAGCCTGCAAAAAGGCGTTCGCATTCTGCAAGAAGCTCTGGCGTACTATCATCGCCCCGAAATAACGGCCCTGGCCAAAACCAGCAAGACGCTCTATTTCCGTCGAACCGACCTGCTTTTTGACCTGGCGGTGCTTCAAAGTCGGCTGGGCCAACGGGAAGCGGCGGTGGCGTCGCTGCGGCCGTTGCTCGCGCCGGAGTTTGTGGATGTGTACGCCGCTTGGATTAGCAACCACCCGGCGCTGGCCGCGGCGCGGCAAGACCCCCAGCTCAAGCCGACGCTCGATAAAGCAGCAGCCCTCCGCAACGTTTTCGACTCGCCGGCATTGGCCACGCCCTACCAACCCAACTTAAGCGCGGCCGAAAAAGTAGCCGGCCTCTCCAAAATGTGGGCCGAAGCCAAGTACAATTTTGCCTACTTCGACCACACCCCCACCGTGGACTGGGACCAAGTGTACCTGAGCTACTTGCCCAAAGTGCAAGCCACTTCCAGCACCGTGGCGTACTTCCGGGTGCTCCAACAATTCTACGCGCAGCTGCACGACGGCCACACCGACGTGTGGGCCAATGACGGCCCGCTGGCCGACTCAGTGTACGGCCGGCCGCCCTTCTCGGCGCAACTGGTGGCGGGCCGGGTGCTGGTGCAGCAGGTGCGGCACGACAGCTTGCAGCGAACCGGCATCGTGCCGGGTCTGGAAATCATGCGCGTCGACGAGTTGCCCGTGGTGGCCTACGCCGAACGCTACGTGCGGCCCTACCAGAGCGGCTCGACGCCGCAGAACGTGGACGTGCAAACCTACACCTACAACCTGCTGCGGGGTCCAAACACTCGGCCCGTGCGCGTGGAGTTTCGCGACGCATGGGGCCGAATGTTCACCCGAGTGCTGCCGCGGAGTGGATACGGCAAACTGAAGTCACCGGTGCCCGTGCGGCTGCGCTTTCTGCCCGGCAAGGTGGCATTGCTGCAAGTGAACGAGTTTGAAACCGACGCGGGCTTTCGCCGTTTTCAAGCCGCCTTCGATTCCCTCAAATCCACCAACGCCCTCATCATCGACCTCCGACAGAACGGGGGCGGCAACAGTAGCAACGGCTTAAAAATCCTGAACTACCTCACCGACAAACAATACTTGAAGGGGCGCTACCAGTCCCGCACCTACAGCGCCGTGGGGCGGGCCCGCGGTGAGGGCGTGCGGTTTGAGCCTGTGGACACTGCCAACTATGCGTTTCCGGCCAGCGGCACTCTTTACGCCAAGCCCGTGGTGGTGCTCATCGGGGGCGCCACATTCTCAGCGGCCGAGGATTTTTGTTCGGCGTTTGTAGGGCTGAAGCGCGGCGCACTTATTGGCGAGCCCACGGGCGGCAGCACGGGGCAGCCGCTCAGCTTTGCGCTGCCGGGCGGCATCATGGCCCGGGTTTGCACCAAGCGCGACGCTTACCCCGACGGCACCGAATGGAACGGCCAGGGCATTGCGCCCACGGTGCTGGTGCGCCCCAGCGTGGCCGAGCTAGCGGCCGGCCACGACCCAGCGCTGGCCGCCGCCCTCCGTCAATTACGCGCGCCGACGACCTCTGCCAGCCGCCCGAAGGCCGCGCGCCGCGCCGCGAAAGCACAGGCGCAGTAGCCTTCGCGTGGTTACTTTTCGTCTATTGAATTCGCTGGTTCCTGGCAACTGCACGCTTCTCCCGCTTTTTATTTTCCATGAAAAAACTCCTACCTGCCCTACTGCTCGGCAGTGCCTGTTTTGCCGCCGGCGCCTTCGTGGCCCGCCCCACCGCGCCGGATGAAATCACGGTGCCTATGCTGCGCACCGCACAGCAGCTATTTGGGCTCAGCTTCCCCGATGCCCAGCTTGATTCGACGCGCCGCAACCTGACCGGCTACCGCGACAGCTACGAGGCGTTGCGCAAGATTCCGCTGCCCAACAGCGTGGCTCCGTCGGTGGTGTTCGACCCGCGGCCGCTGCGCCTGCGGCAGGCAATGGCGGTAGCAGCCACCGGCAATGCCGGCAAGCTGCCCCAGGCACCCAAGGTGAAGCTGCCCGCTAATCGCGACGACCTTGCTTTTTACACCGTGCGGCAGTTGGGCGAGCTGCTGCGCACCAAGCAGATTTCTTCGGAGGAGCTCACTCAGTTCAGCCTCGCTCGGCTCAAGAAGTACGACCCCAAGCTGCACTGCGTCATCAGCCTCACCGAGGAGCTGGCGCTGAAGCAAGCCCGCCAGGCCGACCAGGAAATCCGAGCCGGCAAGTACCGCGGGCCGCTGCACGGCATTCCCTTTGGCGTGAAGGATTTGTTTAGCGCGAAGGGCTACAAAACCACCTGGGGCTCGGTGCCTTACAAAGACCAAACGCTGGACGAAGACGCCGCCGTGGTGGAGCGCCTGCGCGAGGCCGGCGCCGTGCTGGCGGCCAAGCTCACGCTGGGCGAGCTGGCGCAGGGCGACGTGTGGTTTGGGGAGAAAACCCGTACGCCGTGGGACCTCACCAAGGGCTCCAGCGGCTCGTCGGCGGGCTCGGCTTCGGCGGTGGCGGCGGGGCTGGTGCCGTTTGCCATTGGCACCGAAACGCTGGGCTCCATCGTCAGCCCCAGCACGGCCTGCGGCGTGACGGGCCTGCGCCCGACCTACGGCCGCGTGAGCCGCGCCAACGCCATGGCCCTGAGCTGGACCATGGACAAAGCCGGCCCCCTCACCCGCTCGGCCGAGGACTGCGCCATTGTGCTGGCCGCCCTCACCGCGGCCGGGCCCGATGCCCGCGACCCCGCCACCATGCAAGCCCCCAACAGCTTCCGCTACGCCTTCGACACCAACGTGAAGAAGATGCGCGTGGGCTACTTGAAGTCGGCTTTCGACCAGAATTACCCCACCAAAGCCAACGACCAAGCCAGCCTGGAAGCCCTGCGAAAGCTGGGGGTGGAACTGGTGCCCATCGAGCTACCCGCCATTGCGCCCGGCGCCCTCCGCTTCGTGCTCACGGCCGAAGGCGCCGCTGCCTTTGACGACCTTACCCGTTCGGGCAAAGACGCGCAAATGGTGCTGCAAAACCGCTTCGCCTGGCCCAATACGTTCCGCTCGTCGCGCTTCATTCCGGCCGTGGAATACATCCAGGCCCAGCGGGTGCGCAGCTTGCTCATCGAACAAATGGATGTTCAGCTGAAAGGACTTGACGCCTACATCGCGCCCTCTTTCAGCGCCAACCTGACCCTGACCAACCTCACCGGCCACCCCGCCATTGCCCTGCCCAACGGCTTCACGGCCGCCGGCTTGCCCACCACCATCACCTTCATGGGCCAGCTTTACGAAGAAGGAAAACTCCTAGCCCTGGCCAAAGCGTACCAGGATGCCACGGAGTTTGATGAGAAACACCCGGTTTTGTGAACGAGTTAAAAGTTAAAAGTGGAGAGTTAAAAACCTGCCAACTTTTAACTCTCCACTTTTAAATTTTAACTTTTTGCTTACCCCCGAAATCCTCGCCCAACTAGCCCCGAACGCATCCGACCCGCGACCGGTGCTGCTCACCATTGCTGGCCCCACGGCCGTGGGGAAAACGGCCCTTTGCGTACAGCTGGCCCAGCAATTCCACACCGAAATAGTATCGGCTGATTCGCGCCAATTCTTCCGGGAGCTGAGCATCGGCACGGCGAAGCCCACCCCGGAGGAGATGCAGGGTGTGCCCCACCATTTCATCGACAGCCACAGCATTCGCGAAGACTACAGCGCCGGGCGTTTTGCCACCGATTGCCTGGCAGTGCTTACCGAGCTTTTTCAAAAATTTCCGCTCGTTATTCTCACCGGCGGCTCGGGCCTCTACGTGCAAGCCGTGACCGACGGAATGGACGAGCTGCCCAGCGTGCCGCCCGAAGTCCGGGCCCAGCTCCACGCCGAGCTGGCCGCCCACGGCCTGCCGCACCTCGTGGCCGAGCTGGCTGCAACCGACCCCGTGGCCCACGCCCGCATCGACCAGCAGAACCCGCAGCGCGTGGTGCGGGCCCTGGAAATTACCCGCGCCACGGGCCGGCCGTTTTCCAGCTTCCACACCGACGGCCCACCCGCCGAAAGCCCGCTGTTCCGCAACGTGAAAGTGGCCCTCACCCGCGAGCGGGAGGAACTCTATCAGCGCATCAACCTGCGCGTGGAGCACATGCTGGCCGCCGGCCTGCTGGAGGAAGTGCGCGGCCTGCTTCCCTACCGCCACCACCACGCCCTGCAAACGGTGGGCTACCAGGAAATTTTCGGCTACCTCGACGGCGAGTACGACTGGTCCGAAGCCGTGCGCCTGCTCCAGCGCAACACCCGCCGCTACGCCAAACGCCAGCTCACGTGGCTGCGCCGGGACCCGGCCTACCAGTGGGTGCAGATGTAGGAACGCGCCATGGCGCGTTCCAATCGTTGCACAATGCCTGCACCGCTGAACGCGCCGCCCGCCGAACGCGCCATGGCGCGTTCCTACAGACGTTCTGGCGCAGAACCGCCCGGATTAATTACACGCTCAGGATTTCCACCATCCGCATGAAGCTTTGGTTAATCAGCTTCTTTTTGTTGATGGTGTCCGTGAACGGCGTGTAAACCAGTTTTTTGTCGATGATGCCGGCCATGACGTTGCGCATGCCATTTATCAATCCTTCCACGGCGGCAATGCCGATTTGGGAGCCCAGCAGGCGGTCGGAAGCCGTGGGCGAGCCGCCGCGCTGGATGTGGCCGATGACCGTGACGCGGGTGTCGAGCTGCGGAATGGCTTCTTTCACGCGGGCGGCCACGGTGGTGGCGTTGCCTTCTTCGTCGCCCTCGGCCACGATGACGATGAACGATGTTTTGGAGCGCTGCCAGCCCGACTGCAGGGTGTCAATCACCACGTCCACGCTCATTTGGGTTTCGGGAATCATCACGATTTCGGCCCCGCCCCCAATGGCGCACGGAATGGCGATGTAGCCCGAGTCGCGGCCCATTACTTCCACAAAAAAGCAGCGGTCGTGCGAGTCGGCCGTGTCCCGAATTTTGTCGATGCAGTCCAGCGCCGTGTTCACAGCCGTGTCGTAGCCTATGGTATAATCGGTGCCGTAGAGGTCGTTGTCAATCGTGCCGGGCGCGCCCACGGTGGGGATGCCGAACTCGTCTTCGAAAATCATGGCGCCGGTGAAGGTGCCGTTGCCGCCAATGGCCACCAAGCCTTCAATGCCGTGGTTCACCAGCTGGTCGAAGGCCTGCTGCCGGCCCTCCTTGGTCATAAATTTCAGGCTGCGAGCCGACTTCAAAATAGTACCGCCTTTCTGCACCGTGTTCGACACCGAGGCCGAATCGAGCCGCACGAATTCGCCCTTAATCATGCCGCTGTAGCCCCGCATTATGCCGTATACCTCAATGCCGTGGTAAGTGGCGGTGCGGACCACGGCCCGGATGGCCGCGTTCATGCCCGGCGAATCGCCACCGCTGGTAAATACTCCTATTCTCTTCATCTGAACTTTCTTAAATCAAGCGGACGCGCAAATGGCGCCCAAACCCCGCAAAGTTGGCGAAAGGATTGCAAACGCCCTGCCTTGATACTGCAAATACTCGTGATATGGCCATTATCTTTTTTTTGCATTTCGCGTAGGCATCGAATAGCAACTACTCGAATTTCCGTGTACCTTGACTTTAAGAATTGGCCCACGGGCCCCATATCCATTTTTCTTACCTAATTCCCACGTTCTATGTTCGGTTTTTTCGAAAATGAGCAGGCTAAAAAGATTAAAGGGCACTTGCTGAACCTCGCGGCACTGGCCAAGGCCGACGGCCACATCGACGCGCGGGAAATGAATTTTATCCTGGCAGTCGGCAAAAAAAACGGCCTCAACTCCAGCGAAGTGCAAGCCCTGATATCGGGTTCCAAAGGCGCCATAGGCGACCTGCCAACCAACGACTCCGAACGGTTCGACCAAATTTTTGACCTCGTCGACATGATGCTCGCCGACGGCGTGGTGGATGACACCGAAATGGACTTTTGCATCATGATGGCCGAGAAGCTGGGCTTCCGCAAAGCCATTGTGGGCGTGCTGGTCCGCAAGATTTCGCAAGGCGTGAAAGACGGCCTGCCCCGCGAGCGCATCAAAGA
>DASVTG010000638.1:0-4967 GCA_036387695.1 Hymenobacter sp.
CTCCCGGTAGAGATGCTTCGGCTGCGCTCAGCATGACCGTTTCTAGGGTTTTACGAGCAATTGCCTCACCCGCCCACTGGCGCCTGAATGGCGGGTGGGGTGGGGTTGTACTCTGGCGTAGCGGTGCGGTGCTCGGCGCTCTTCTTGCCTTTGTCGTCCTTCACGTCGCGGCGGCTAAAGGGGCGAATGATGAGGCGCAAAGCCTGGTCGGAGCTGAAGTAGCTGAAGGCCCAGTCCACGAATGCCACCACCTTGTTGCGGAAGCCCACCAGGGTCATCAAGTGCACAAACAGCCAAGTGGCCCAGCCAAAAATGCCGTTGAAGTGCACGTTGCCGGGCAAGTCCACCACGGCTTTGTTGCGGCTCACGATGGCCATGGAGCCTTTGTTTTTGTACACAAAGTCTTTCGGTGCTTCGCCGCGCAGCAGGCGCTGCAGGTTTTCGGCCAGGTGGTCGGCCTGCTGCTGAGCCACGGGGGCCAGCATGGGCAGGCCGCGGGGCATGTCCTCGGTTATCATGTTGGCCACGTCGCCGATGGCGAACACGTCGGAGAAGCCCTGCACCTGGTTCCAACGGTTCACGTTGATGCGCTTGTTGCGGGCCACCACTTCGGCGGGCAGGCCGGGCACTTCGGCGCCGTTCACGCCGGCGGCCCACACTAGGTTTTCGGTCGGAATGAATTCAGTATCCGAATAATAAGCGCGGCAATCCTCAAATTTTTTGATGGACGTTTTCAGCATCACTTTCACGCCCAACTCGTCGAGGTAGCGTTTGGCGTCGGCCTGTGAGGCCGTCGACATGGGGCCGAGCAGCTCCCCCCCGGCTTCCACCAGGAAAATCTGCATGGCTTGCAAGTCCAGCTCGGGGTAGTCTTTGGGCAGCACATGCTTGCGCATTTCGGCCAGTGAACCGCTGATTTCCACGCCGGTAGGGCCGCCGCCCACCACCACGATGTTCAGCAGCGCCTGCTTTTCCTGCGGGTTTTCGGTGAGCAGGGCTTTCTCAAAGTTTTGAAAAATGAAGCTCCGCAGGTTCAGCGCGTTCGGGATGCTCTTAATCTGCATCGCGTTGCGCTCAATGCTCTCCAAACCGAAGAAATTGGTGAGCGAGCCCGTGGCCAGCACCAGATAGTTGTAGCGGATTTCGCCCACGCTGGTGTGCACCGTTTTGCTGGCGGGGTCTACCCGCTGCACGTCGGCCATGCGGTAGAAAAAATTCTTCTGGCCCGCAAAAATCTTGCGGATGGGGTAGGCAATGCTATCGGCCTCCAGTGCCCCGGTGGCCACTTGGTACAGCAGCGGCTGGAAATTATGGTAGTTGTTGCGGTCGACCACCACCACCTGCACGGGCGCGTGGCGCAGGGCCTTGGCCAGCCGCAGCCCACCAAAGCCACAACCGATGATGACCACGCGCGGGTGCGACGAAACGGGAAGATTCGTATCCATAAGGGACCACAGATTGAACGGATTTTAGCGGATTAAACGGATTTTTTGTGGTTCCGGCCAGTTTCGCATACAAAAAAGTCCGCCAATCGGGCGGACTTTAGTTTACAACACCGTTCACATCGTTTTGCTTATCAAAACATACCCTTCAGCTTAAAAAGCCGGACGACAGACCCAAGCGGAACCACAAAAAATCCGTTTCAATCCGTTAAAATCCGCTAAATCTGTGGTCTTAGTCGTCGGTATTCTTTTTCTTGAACTCGCCGTTTCTCACTTGCTGAATCAGTTGCAGCCAGCTGAAGGGGTTGAGCAGTGGGTTGTTGGAATATTGGTTGGGGGCCATGCCCTGGCGGCGGTCGTAGTCAAACTGCTGGTTCGACATGGTTTGGCGGAAGTTGGCCACCGCGCCCATGGGCTGGGTCCGGAAAATGCGGTTCATCAGCTCCTCGTTCAGGTTGGCCGCCGCGGCGCTGCCGCGCTCGGTGGGCAGGCGCAGGGCCAGAAAGGCCTTCTTAAAGTCGCGCTCGGTGGTGTAGGGAAACACCCGAACCTCCCCCAGCAGGGTGGCGTCTTCCTGCAGCGTGATGATGACCGAGTAGCTCTGGCGCTGAAAATCGGCCGGAATGACGATGGTTTGGTTGGCGTAGCCCAGCGAGCGTATCACGACGCTGTCCCCGGCCAGCACGGCCAAGGAGAAATAGCCGTAGGCGTTGGACGCCGTGCCGCGGCCCGCTTTGGGCACGTAAATGGTGGCGCCGGGCACGCCCAGCAGGCTGTCGCCGCTGGCCACAATGCCCGTGAACTGAATTATCCGGCGCTTGCCTTGGGCCTGGGCCTCGGGCGCTGCCAAAAACAGCAAGCCCAACAGGGCCACGGCAAAAAACAAAGAGAAGCGACGAAGGCGCAAGAAATCAGGCATGTTCGGGGAGCGGTAAGACAAATATACGGCGCCGGGTTCGGGGCCGATGGTACCTTTGGGTGGAAAGAACGAAGGGCGCACGTCCCTTCCCAGACAGCAGATGCGCTTGAAACATTTCACGGTTGCTTTTGGGCAACAACTTTTTAAATCGTTGGGCGACGAAAGCCGGGTGCGCATCCTGCATTTGCTGTGGCGCAACCGCGAAATGGTGGTGGCCGATTTGGAACAAGTGCTCGATTTTACTCAAACCAAAACCAGCCGCCAACTGGCCTATTTGAAGAACGCCGGCTTGGTGAGCATGCGGCGGCTGGACAACTGGATGTATTATTTCTTGAAAGAAGAGGCGGCCGAATTGCTGCAGGAGTTGCTTGCGTTCATGGAAAAAGACCCGCAACTCGTTCACGACCAGCAAGTCTATCAAACCCTGTGGTCGAACCGCGAACTGGCTGCGTATAAGCTGCAAAACCGGCACTGGCTTGGGCCAGCGTAGCGGCTGCCACATACTGAAGTTTTCGGGAATTAGCCGAACGAGTGCCCCGAATTTCCAATTCGGCCCGGTAGAACGTGCTGCCGGACCGAATTGGAAATTCGGGGCACTCGTTCGGTCAACTTCAACAGGCAGCAGCTGTTTGGGGATTGCTGCAAGTCGTGCTAACGCGAGCTGGCCCTGTGCTGCTATGAGACGAGGACGCCAACGGGCGCCTAAAGACGAATACTTACTTTGTTAGAACCTATGAGCATTGACCGCCGCCTGTTTGTGTGCGTGAAGCAAAAGTCCGGAGTGGGAGAAGACGTGGCCAAAGCGTTGAAGAAAGAACTCCGGGCCCAGGGGCTGAAAAGCCAAGAGGTACACGGCGAAAAGGTGCGCAACCAGGTGCAAACCTGCAACTGCCTGGACCTGTGCAAAAAATGCAAAAAAGGCCCCGGTGCGGCCCTCATTGTGTACCCAGAGGGCACGGTGTATGGCAACGTGCGGCCCGGCGATGCCGCCGAACTCGTGGCCGAGCACGTGGGCCGCGGGCGCGTGCTGAAGCGCCTGCACCTGGACTAAGCCGGCCGCATCGGCTCGGCACCGCAGCTTTCATGGGAAGGGCGCCGGCCGACAAGTCCAACCGTAGTGAATGATAATCCGTTGTTAGCTTAAATACAAGACTTCTTTATTCTCCACACATGCGCTTCTCTCTAGCAGCTTTGGTGCTGACCGGGCTGACCTTTGCCGCCGCCGCCCAACCGGCCGCGCCCCCGGATTCTGTTTACACCGCCCCGTCAAAGGGGCCCGGTTCGGGCCTGCTTCCATTGGCGGAGCAAGCGCGCAGGCCGAAATCGTTTGGCCAGATAGGCAAAAACGGCCGCCTGACCTTGCTGCCCATCCCGGTGATTTTTTACCAGGCCGAAACAGGCCTCGGGTACGGCCTGGGCGGGTTGCTCAGCGGCCGCTTCTCGGCCGACACCCTCACCCGCCCGTCCAATGCCCGGGTGCAATACTGGACCACCCAGAAAAGCCAGTCGCTGATTCAGCTGGTGCACACGATTTACACGCCCGGGGAGAAGTTCTACCTCAACGGCGAAATAAGCTCCTACGACATTCTGCTGTATTACTACGGCGTAGGCCCCAATACCTCGCGCGACGATGAGTCGGAGACGGAGTATAAGCTCTTCATCATCAACCAGCGCCTGCAGAAACAGATTGCGCCCAAGCTGTTTTTCGGGGCCCAGTATCGCCTCACCGACGTGCGCGACATCAAGGTGCCCACGGGCACGGTAGACGGCGTGGGCACCAACGTAAACGTGTTTCTGCGCGACCCGGAAGTGAGCCCGCGCGAACGGCAGAACACCCGCGTGTCGGGCCTGGGGCCGGTTATCACCTACGACACGCGCGACGTGCCGCTGGCGGCTTTCAAGGGCAACCTGCTGGACTTTGGCGCCACCTTCAACGGCACGGGCCTGGGCTCCGACTACCGGTTTGTGCGCTACCAGCTCGATGCCCGCCACTTTCAGCCCATTGGCTCCAACCGCACCATTCTGGCGGCGCAATTCCTCGGGCAGTTCCACACCGGCGAGGTGCCGTTTCGGGAGCTGGCCGGCATCGGGGCCAACCTGGGCGGCACGCTTTACAACAACGCCAACCTGCTGCGCGGCATCTACGAGCAGCGCTTCCGCGACCGGCAGATGGTTATGTTCCAAGCCGAGATTCGGCAAAAACTCTTCTGGCGCATCGACGGCGCCGTGTTTGGCGGGGTGGGCAACGTGGCCAATTCCATCGACAATTTTGGCCTCAGCAACACCAAGTACGCCGGCGGCGCCGGTTTGCGCTTCAATTTCCTCCGGCGCGACCGGGTGAACCTGCGCCTCGACTACGCGGGCGGTACCGGTAGCTCGCCGGGCATTCTCTTCGCCATCGGCGAAGCGTTCTAGCCTCCGCTTTCGACATTTTTTTGCAAAAAGCCCTCCTGCCAGCAGGAGGGCTTTTTTTGTGCATTAAGCAGGGTGGCCTTACGCCGTAATGTTCTAGTATTGACTTTTTTAAATTGAATAATGCAGTTGAAAAGAGTTGGGCTGATGGGGTAATGCCCTGCAATAAAGCTTGTAGCATATGTACTAAAGGA
>DASVTG010000639.1:0-8117 GCA_036387695.1 Hymenobacter sp.
GCCAACTACAAAGTTCGCGCTACTCCTCGCGCTACAGTCGCCCATGACCATTGCCGACCTGCGCCAGCAGAACCTCATTCTCTACGAAGCCGTGAGCGGCAGCCGCGCCTACGGCACCAACCTGCCGCACTCCGACACCGACCTGAAAGGCGTTTTTGTGCTGCCGAAAAACCAGTTTTTTGGGCTGGACTACGTGCCGCAAGTGGCCAACGAAACCAACGACGAAGTGTTCTACGAGCTGCGCCGCTTCGTGGAACTATTGCTGAAAAACAACCCCACCGTGCTCGAATTACTCGGCACGCCCGCCGACTGCGTTGTTTACCGCCACCCGCTTTTTGGGCAGTTCCAGGCCAAGGATTTTCTTTCGAAGCTCTGCCGCCAAAGTTTTGCCGAATACGCCGTGGCCCAAATTCGAAAAGCCAAGGGCTTGAACAAGAAAATCAACCACCCCGAGCCGCCCGCCCGCAAATCGGTGCTGGATTTTTGCTACGTGACCGCCGGTGCCGGGGCCCAGCCCGTGGCCGCCTGGCTGGCCCGCAAAGGCCACGAAGCCGCGCAATGCGGCCTGGCCAACGTCCCGCACCTGACGGACCTGTACGCGCTGTTTGTGGATGCCACGCCCGAGCCGCGCCACGGCTACCGGGGCCTGGTGCGCGACCCGGAAACCTCGCAGGACGTGCTGCTTTCGGCCGTGCCAAAAGGGGAGGAGCCGGTGGCGTATTTGTCGTTCAACCGCAACGGTTACAGTACGTATTGCCGGGTGTTTCGCGAGTATTGGGAATGGGTGGAGAAGCGCAACGCCGAGCGCTACCGCAACACCGTGCAACACGGCAAAAACTACGACGCCAAGAACATGCTGCACGTGTTTCGACTGCTGCAAATGGCCGAAGAAATTGCCGAAACCGGCCAGCTAAACGTGCGCCGGCCCAACCGGGAGTTTCTGCTGCAAATCCGGCGCGGCGAGTTTGAGTACGAGGAACTGGTAGCCGAAGCCGAGCAGCTGGTTGGACGAGTAGAAACGGCATTGGCTATCTCAACCCTGCCCGAGGCACCCGACAAAGCGGTCGCCGAGCACCTGCTGCGGAAGGTGCGGCAGCAGTTTTACGCCAATCCATCATGAGCATGTCTTCACAACACCTGTCTGACTCGTTGATTTCTGCGGCCCGCGCGGCCCTCTTGGGCCTGGCCGTGGGCGATGCCCCCCTCGGCGTGCCCGTGGAATTCGCTCCCCGCGCGGCCCGCACCAAAGACCCCGTGACCGGCATGCGCGCCTATGGCACGCACCGCCAGCCAGCTGGTACCTGGTCCGATGATGCGTCATTAAGTTTCTGTACGGCAGAAACGCTTGCTGGAAAAGGCGATACTGTAGATGCTGCCTCCCGCTTTCGCCGTTGGTATGAAGAGAGTTACTGGACAGCCCACGGCAAAGTATTCGATGTAGGCATTGCCACCGCTGAAGCCCTGCAGCGATTGAAGCGTGGAGCATCGCCGGCTTCCTCAGGTGGCAACGGAGAGTTTGACAACGGTAACGGCTCGTTAATGCGGATTCTACCGCTTGCTTTCCCGGCGCGGGCGCTATCCTTGGCAGAACGATTCGCACTAGTGCGTGCTTATTCAGCCATAACGCACGCTCATATTCGCTCGGTGCTGGGTTGCTTCATCTACGTTGAAATGGCGACCCAACTACTCGCCGGTGCAGAGAAGCAAGCTGCTTATTCAACAATGCAACGCACAGTGCGCGAATTTGTGATGGCTAATCACTTCGCATCTGAAGTTGAGCTTCGGCATTATCACCGCATTCTGGAGATTCCCTATGGTGACTTTGAGCCCCAGCAGTTGCAGCAGTGTGGCGAAAGTGAAATCAGAAGTTCAGGCTACGTCGTTCACACCTTAGAAGCCGCCCTGTGGTGCCTGCTCAAACACGATACCTACGCCGCCACCGTGCTGGCCGCCGTGAACCTCGGTGACGACACCGACACCACCGGCGCGGTGGCTGGCGGCCTGGCGGGCCTGGCGTACGGCGAGGCCGCCATTCCAGCCGAGTGGCTGCAAGTGCTGGCCCGCCGTGCTGACATAGAGGACCTGGCCCGAAGGCTGGCCGGAGCGTAGTGCCGGAAAAGGAAGCGGCGGCAAGCGCACATTAAGCGGCCTGAACCCGCGGGCTACTGCCGCGGCACCAGCTTCACGCCGGTGTACAGCTGCGGGTTGCTCAGGGAAGCAATGGGCTCGATGGTCAGCCGCTTGTCGTACTGGCTGACGTTGGCCAGCTTGAGCAGCGAGGTGTAGTCGGCGGTGTGCCCGCTCTTGGTCTTGATGAAGTAGCTGTTGACGTGCAGCGTGCCGGGGTCGTAGCTCACCACCAGGGCCGTGGTGTCGCGCCAGTAGGTGTAGTTGGCTTCGGCGGCGCCGTCGGGCAGGGTGCGGGGCGTGCGGTCGTGGTCGGGCCGAATGGATTGGCTCACCAGGGGCTGGGCTATTTGGTCGGCGTTGAGGCCCAGCAGCGCGGGCACGTCGAAGGACCGATTGACCACCAAGGCCTTGGTGGAGGCCGGCACGTCGGAGGAAGGCTGGTCGGTGGCGGCGCAGCCCAGCAAGAGGGCCAGGGGCAACAAGTAAGTATAGCGCTTCATCGGAATCAGGTAAGGTTGACAGGCCTGATACGGAGGAGGCTATAAAGTCGCTGAATTTTCACGCGAGTTTTCCTGAGTGCACATCGAAGAAGCAGCTTAAGCCCAAAGCGCTTGCGTGCGTGAAGGCGTTCTCCGATGTGTCGGGCCGCTTGCTTAGCCGAGTTCCATCTCGCGGGAAGGAGCCCCCTGCGCCCGCCAGTCGGTGAGGGCATACACCAGCAGAAACGCCACGCCCAGCCCAATGAACAAGTTGCGCGCCGGGCCGTCCTGCGCGAAGCCAAATATCCAGGGCGAGGCGATGAACATCAGGGAACTCACCAGCTCAAAGCCGCCGTGCACGTGAAACGGCATCCATTTGAACAAGCCAAACGGCATGTTCGTGAGCAGGGCCATCAGGAGGTAGCCGACGCCCAACGCGTAGCACACCCAGGAGTAGGTGCTCGTGAAAGCAAAAGCAAAAGGCAAGGCCAGGAAAACACCGGACATCACGTAGTCGATAATGCCATGCAGGGTGGGAGAAATGAGCTTCATGGGAACGGGCGGATGGGTATAGCCGAGAAGGGTTACAGACTTGACTTTACGGCTCCCAACGCGTCAGAGATATAGCTCCGCTTATTCCTATTGTGTTATTGATTAGCTTATTATGGAAGTCTCGAGAGCTTTTGAAAATACATAAAAACGCTTTTTCTCAAACACCATTAACGCTCCAATGCGGGGCTTTGGGGAGTGGCGGTGGTTTCAGCGGAAGAGGCGTCAAACAGGTGGGTTCGGCGTTGGCAACAGCGCCAGGCGTGGGGTCTGCCAAGTCAATCTTGGGGAGGAGGGGAGCCGCGCAGGCAGGCACAGGTGGACTTGGGAAGAAGGGAACAGCAAGCTGCCGAGCAGCCTGTGGCGCGTTTAACTTGTCGTGGGAGCAATCAACGCCGCCCCATGAAAACCCTTGCCGAAATCCGGGCCCTCGCGGCCGGTGCGCGCCAGTCGCTTCCCTTGTCGCCGCCCGCCGCCGATGCAGCGGACCGGCTGCGCGCTCGCTACGCGGAGCTGCGCGAACAAGCCGCCCAGTGCGTGGTGGCCGCGGCCGAAGCAGGACAATATGCCGTCGACGTGGCCGTGCACAATGAAGCTGAATACAGCTACCTGGAACGCCTCTACGGCCAGCAGGGCTACCGGACGGCACCGGCGGGCGGTGGCTATTCCAGCCGGGTAATCACCCTGAAGTGGAATTAGAGCCATTTCGCACTTCTGGTGCTAAGTTAAAAGGTGAGAGTTAAAAGTTAAAAAACGCCAGCACGGCTTTTAACCCTCCCCTTTTAACTTCTCCCGCAAGGGTGCGCTGACCGGGGAGCTGCTCCAACACGCTGGGCCAGGTGCGTGCCCCGCGGGTGGTGGAAAGCGGAATGAAGACGCGGCCCGGCCGGCGTGCTCATCGGGGGCCACACAGCCGGCGCGTGCCCGGCGGGGCCGCTTGCTGGCCGTGCTAAATCACGGGCCGGCCCTTGAACAAAGAACGTTCGACGCGTTATTGCGCGACCTTAGCAAGGTCCTTCGCCGCCCTGTGCAAACCGGGCGGCGCCGGCCAGGGCTTCGACTGCGCAAGCGTCACCTCTGCCTGACGTCTGACCAGCGCTCACCTTCTTCAAACTTGGCACCTATGCTCTTTCCCTCGCCCGTGCTTGCTCGTTGTTTTACCCTGCTGGCGCTGGGCCTGCTGGCCAGCCAGCCCACGCGGGCGCAGCAGCCCGCGGAAATACCGGCCCAGCGCCTGGGCCTGCTGCCGCTGCCCCACGAAGTGAAAGCCTACGCCGCCACCTACGCGCTGCCTCAAAAAGTCAGCATCTACGCCACCGGCAAAGATGGGCTGAACGTGGCCAATCTGCTGAAGGACATGCTGACTTCGACGGGCAAAACCGTGACCTTGACCACCACCCGCCAGGGCGCGCAGATTAGCCTGCTGACCAGCGCGGCCGTGGCCAACCCCGAGGGCTACGAGCTGGTGGTGGACCAGGCCGGCATCCGGATTTCGGCCGCCAGTGGCCCCGGGCTGTTCTACGGCGGCCAGACGTTGATGCAGCTGCTGCCGGCCAAGCCGGCGCTCACCGCCCGCGTGCCCTACGTGCGCATTCAGGACCAGCCGGCGTTTGCGTGGCGCGGCGGGATGCTCGACGTGTGCCGCCACTTCTTTCCGGTGAGCTTCCTGAAGAAGTACATCGACTTTCTGGCCGCCTACAAGCTCAACACCTTCCACTGGCACCTGACCGACGACCAGGGCTGGCGCATCGAAATCAAGAAATACCCCAAGCTCACCCAAGTCAGCGCCTTCCGCAAGGAGACGTTGGTGGGCGCCCAGCAGACCTTCAAAACCCCCGCCGAATTCAAGTACGACGGCACGCCCTACGGCGGCTTCTACACCCAGGAGCAGGTGAAGGAGGTGGTGGCCTACGCCCAAAAGCGCTACGTCACCATCGTGCCCGAGATTGAGATGCCGGGCCACTCGGTGGCCATCCTGGCCGCCTACCCCGAACTCGCCTGCAAGCCCGGCCCCTACGAAACCTGGACCATGTGGGGCGTGAACGAGGACATCGTGTGCCCCACGGAGCCCACGTTCCGCTTTTTTGAGGACGTGCTGGGCGAGGTCAGCGCTTTGTTTCCGGGAAAATACATCCACATCGGCGGCGACGAAGCGCCCAAAGCCCGCTGGAAGGAAAGCCCCGCCGTGCAGGAAATCATGAAGCGCGAGGGCTACACCGACGTGGAGAAAGTGCAGGGCTGGTTCAACCAGCGCATCGAGAAGTTCTTGCAGGCCAAGGGCAAAAAGCTAATTGGCTGGGACGAGATTCTGGAAGGCGGCATTTCGCCGAGCGCCACCGTCATGAGCTGGCGCGGCGAGAAAGGCGGCATCGAAGCCGCGCAGCACGGCCACGACGTGGTGATGACGCCCACCACCTACCTCTACCTGGACTACGGCCAGAACCCCCAGCCGCACAGCCCCAACGAGCCCTTGATGATAGGCGGCTACCTGCCCCTGGCGAAAGTGTACTCCTTCAACCCCTTGCCCAAAGAGCTGACCCCGGAGCAGCAGAAGCACATACTGGGCATCGGCGCCAACATGTGGACCGAGTACATCACGACCCCGGAGAAGGCCGAGTACATGCTGTTTCCCCGCTTGCTGGCCGCCGCCGAGGTGGCCTGGACGCCCGCCGCCAACCGCCGCTACGAAGCCTTTTTGCCCCGCATGAGCCAGCAGTTTGCCCGGCTCGACCACAAGAAAATCAACTACCGCGTGCCCGAGCCCCTGGGCCTGGACAGCGCCAGCCAAGTAAAGCAGGCCGACCGCGCCGTGTTCACGCTGCGCTCCCTGGTGCCCGGCGCCCAAATCCGCTACACCCTGGACGGCAAGCTGCCCGACGAAACCACCGAGCTCTACACCAAGCCGCTGGCCGTGCCCCTCAACCGCCAGCTCACCGTCCGCGCAGTAACGATTGCGCCCAACGGCCGGAGCAGCCCGCCCGCGGAGTTCTTGGTAAAGTAAATGGTAGGTATGGTCCTGCCAGACCAGCTTCGGCTCACAAAAAAGCCCTCATGCTACATGAGGGCTTTTTTGTTGAGGTAACGCACCTGCACCTAGAGAGCCTGTCCGAGAAATAATCCCTACCTAAAAAGCCCGTCATGCTCATCTGGCGTCCGCGTAGTCGAAGCATCTCGCTTGCACAACTAATTCAATCGATTGAGTTACTACCACACGCGAGATGCTTTGACTGCGCGGACGCCAGATGAGCATGACGTTCAGTTTATTCTTGAATAGGCCTTAAACCAACAAAAGCAGAACTGCCAGGCAATTTTGTCTGGCTACTTATTTAGCAGCGTCAATGGCTTTTTGCAGGTGCACCGCCATGTTGGGGTGGTACTGGGCGTGAAACACTACTTGGCCCTGGCGGTCCACCACCACGTTGGTAGGGAAAGACCTGATGCCGTAACGCTCGGCGATGTAGCGGCCGCCGGGCACCAGGGCGTACTCGTAGGGGTGTTCTTTGGTGAAGGCTTGGATGGCCGGGCGCTCGTCCAGGGCCACGGCAATGAAAACGACATCGTCCCGCTGGGCGTTTTGCTGCACCAGGTGGTTGAGCTCGGGGATTTCCGCACGGCAGGGCGGGCACCCGATAAACCAGAAATTGAGCACCACAATTTTACCGG
This sequence comes from Hymenobacter sp., assembly GCA_036387695.1. Lineage (GTDB taxonomy): Bacteria > Bacteroidota > Bacteroidia > Cytophagales > Hymenobacteraceae > Hymenobacter. The sequence goes on from DASVTG010000639.1 coordinate 6,822, forward strand.
CCAACTCCTTGCTCTCATACTTGCGCCCGTTCACGTCGCGCAGCTTGAAGGCGGCTAGCTTCTCGCCCGTGGTGAAAAACGGGCTGGCCGCGGGCGGTGGCATCTTCGCCAGGTAAGCGGCTTTTTCCTCGGGCGAACGGGCCACCACCCGCAGCACGGGCGCCGTGGGCGTGTACCCGGGCCCGGGCACGAACTTGTAGTCGTAGGTGGCCAGCATTTTTCGCCACACGATGGCCGGCAACGGGTTGCCGCCGGCGTCCACCACCGGGGTCGCGTCGGTGATGGGTTTGGCCGGGGTGGGGGCCTGGGCGAGGGCGGCGGTAGTCAGCAGCAGGCAGCAGGCGAGGGGCAGAAGGACGCGCATGCCGGAAAGGTATGAAACCAGGCGCCACCCAGCCAACGCCCGGCTATGTGCTAACGGTTGTTGCTTGCCGCCCCGCGCGTGCCCTCAGAAGCGGCAGCTGTTTGGGTTGGTAAAAAATGTCTGCACGAGAGAGACCCGCAACACCTTGCGTCTCCTCGCGTGCTAGCCGTTCAATGAAGTGGCGCAAAGTGCTGCGTCTCCCCCTCGTTCCAAGCGCGTGCTAGCTACCGGAAACGGGTCCTTACAGGTAAGACAGCCACCAGTGGGAGTGGCGCTGCTTGTAGCGCTGGTACCAGCGGCAGGGCCAATACATCAGCAGAATGACCGCCCCCCACACCGCGTAGGCGCGCAGCAAATTGGGGTGGTACGCGGCGGGCCATTCCTTCACGGAAACAAAGGAGAAGTTCACCGGCCGGCCAAAGGCGAGCACAGTCCAAACCAGGGCCGCGCTGCTGACGAGCAGCAGGTGGCCCACGAAGTAGAAGAGGGGCACCTGCCCAAAAGTGCGCAGCCAGCGGGCCGGCCGGGCGGTCAGCTGTTCGGCCACGCTGAGCAGCAGCAGCGCCACGCCCAGCGTGAGGCACAGAAACAGCAGGGACGGCGGGTACTTCGTGACGTTGAGAAACGAGAGCAGGGTGTAGCCCGCACCGCGCGGCTGCACGGCCCAGGGCGCCGGGTCGCCGTACCAATTGGTGGCGCGCAACCCCACAAACACCGCCAGCGCCAACAGGCCGGTCCAGCGCAGGCGCCGGTTGCGCGCCGGCAGCGGCAGCGCAAACCAGGGCCCGAGCACGTAGCCCGCCAGCATCACGCCCAGCCAGGGGCCCACGGAATACGCCACCAGCAGCGGCGGCAACGGCCCCAACGGCAGCAGGAAGGGCGGGTTGTGCAGCAGCGCCCAGCCGGCATTGCCCGCCGTGACGGGCTGGATA